>JACSRG010000571.1 GCA_014879865.1 Anaerolinea sp. | reverse complement strand
ACTCAACCAGCGGCAGCAAACGAACGCGGATGACTATGTACGGAGCGAAGTCGAACTCGGTTTGCGCCAGAAACACATCACAGTGATCCCTGTGCTGGTTGATGGGGCACGAATGCCGGCAGAAAGCGAAGTTCCGGTTCGGATGGCGACCCTGCCATTTCAAAATGCTGCGCAGATTAGCGCACTTGACTTTGACAGTGATGTCGATGCGCTGATCGCCAAGATCAAGCCTCGCGGATCGCTGCTGCCTGTTGGCATAGGCGCGCTGCTCCTGTTGATCGCCTTTGTCGCCGTCTTGCTGCTTGTGACAAACAACCCGACTACCAACGCCACCCAAACGCCGACCGTCGCCACGAGCGAAGTGCCTGACGTGGTGCAGAACCCGACAACGGTTGTCCCCTCAATTACGCTGACGACCGTAACCCCAAACGAGACACCTACTCCGACACTCACGAGTTCGGTGACACACCCGCCGCCCACGCTGACCGAAACCGTTGATCTCAATCTGTTGGCACTGACCTATGACGCTGAACAAACAAGTACACAGGCAGCGGTTATTGGCGGAGAAATGGCGACCGAGAGCGCTGCACAGACCGCCATCGCGACCGTGTGGACGCCCACGCTGACCCCCAACATCACCGCCAGCTTTGAAGCCTTCCTCACACAGCGCGCCGCCGCGACAGCCACCGCGAGTGCGGCGCATGCGACTGCTACTGCCGATTTGTGGACAGATACGCCAACATACACGAGGACGTCGTCGCCGACGCCGACCACAACATTCACCTCAACTTTCACACCCTCTCCGACGCCGTCACCCATCCCGCTTGGCTTGTCGCTCGATAACCCGGTTACGACCAACGCGGAGTGGCTATCGCATGTTGACGACTACGCCCGCGACTTTGACGGCGTGGCGATGGTACTTGTCCCGGCGGGTTGCTTCCAGATGGGGAATGACCGAAACACCTCAGTTGGTGGTGAGGATGGCGGTAGGCAGTGCCTCGGACCGTTCTGGATCGACCGTTACGAAGTGACCAACGCTCAGTTCGCGCTGTTCGGCGGGCAGGCAGCGAACGACAGCAATTTCAGTGGCAACAACCGTCCGCGTGAACAGATTACGTGGTTTGAGGCACGTGACTACTGTGTGCTGCGTGGGGCGCGTCTGCCCACCGAAGCCGAATGGGAGTACGCGGCACGCGGCGTGGATGGCTTGTATTATCCTTGGGGAAATGAGTGGGATCCTGATAATGTCGTATGGAGTGGAAACTCGAACTACGAGACCGCCGATGTCGGCAGCCGTCCCAATGGGCGTTCATGGGTTGGGGCATATGATCTGAGCGGCAACGTGTGGGAGTGGGTCAGCAGCTTGTATCGGGACTATCCGTACACCGCGACGGACAGACGCGAAGACCTCGATTCCCGTGCTACGCGCGTACTGCGGGGCGCGTCGTGGGACAACAATGTGCCAGCTTGGTTTCGCGCCGCCGATCGCAGCGATTGGAATCCTCGTAATGCCAATGGTAACGTTGGGATTAGGTGCGCCCGCTCTTATACCTTTTGAACTTCCGTGTTTGTTTGCTGTTCTTTTCTCTATTTCTGATCCCGCGCGAAGCGCGATTCAAAATGGGGAATACAGGGTCATTTGAAGACCTATAAGCACCTCTATCCGCAAATCTACGCCTACGATAACCTGTACGCGGCGTGGAAACAGGCGCGGCGCGGCAAACGGTAGCTGCTGACCGTCGCCTTAAAGTCCCAAGCCTGCTGGAGTAGCTAATAGTCTTTTAGCGATTTATACTTTGCCTATATCCTGCTAGAGAGAGACTGGCGCATGGCGAAGCAGAAAATCGACGTCTTTATCAGCAGCACCAGCATTGATTTGCCTGACTACCGGCGTGCCGTTACCGAGGCGATCCTCACGCTGGGTTTGTTCCCAAGCGGCATGGAGACGTGGGCAGTCAAGGACGAGAACGCGATCCAGTTGTGCCGGCGCAAAGTGGATGAGGCTGAGATTTATCTGGGCATCTATGCCTATCGATATGGCTGGAAACCGGAGGGCTTCGGCGGCAAGAGCATCACCGAGTTGGAGTATGACTGGGCAACGGCGCGCGGTATCCCGCGCTTGCGGTTCATCATGGCAGATTCGTTTCCGTGGCCCGAAACAGAAAAAGAGACGGACGCGCTTCCCGCGCTCAATGCGTTCAAATCCCGGTTGAAGCAGGAGGTCGTTGGCTTCTTCACCACGCCTGATGACCTTAAAGCGCAGGTGATCGCGGCATTGGCGGGGTATGCGACCGGGGCGAACACGGCGACGCTCACGCCGTATCTACGCGAAGTCCACCGCGCCAGCAAACAGAGCGGCTTACTGCGCGCACTCGACCCGCGCACCAATGATCCAACTTATGGCGGGCGCGGCGTCACCGTCGATCAAGTTTATGTGCCGCTCAATACCCGGCAAACGGTGCGGCGCGCCGCTGATGGCACGATCCTCGCTGCCAAAATGGGGCAGGAGGGGAGAACCGACCGTGACCTCAGTTTGCTGACCGCTATGGAGACGGCAGAGCGCAGCGACAGATTGGTGCTGCTTGGCGATCCGGGGAGCGGCAAAAGCACGTTTGTCAACTACTTGACGATGGGGCTGAGTGGGGCGCTGCTGGATGCGGAGTCGGATTGGTTGGCGCGTCTGGAACGCCAAGGGTGGACACACGGCATGGCTTTCCCCATCGTCGTGGTACTGCGTGATTTCGCGCAAAGCGTGGATGTGACCGGCGAAGCGACTGCCAGCACCTTGTGGCAGTATATCGAGCGCGAAGTCGTTGGTAAGCACGCGCCGGACTCGGCGCAGGCACTCCGCGTGCTGGCAGATCGTGGTGGACTGCTGTATTTGCTGGACGGCTTGGATGAAGTGCCGCAGGAACGACGCGGATTTGTGCGCGATGCTATCGACCGGTTCGCCATGACCAGCCCGCGCGGAGCGCGCTTGGTGCTTACCTGCCGCATTCTGAGCTATGCCGATCCGGTCTATCGCGTCCCGGCGTTCGTCGAACAGACCATCGCGCCGCTGGATGAGAGCCAAATCCAGCAGTTCGTCGAGACATGGTATACGGCGCTGATCGCGCTTGGATCGATCTCGACCGAGACGGCGGCGCAGCGGATGGGCGATCTGCAAGCGGCGATTCGGCAGCACGGATTGGTTGAACTTGCCTCTAACCCGATGCTGCTGACCGTGATGGCGCTGGTACACAACCATCTCGGCACACTGCCCCGCGAGACCGCCCGCCTGTATCACGAATGCGTCGATCTGCTGCTGCTCAAGTGGCGTCCGCACGACGCGCGCGCCCTGATTGATTTACTGGGCATTCGTGAGGACGATTTACTGCGGCTGGTGTGGGAGATTGCCTTCGATGCCCACGACCGGCAGGCGGAGCGGGAAGGCACGGCGGACATTGAACAACACGCGGTGGAGATGATCGCCCGGCGCTTTTTGAACGGGGACGCAGCAAAAGGGCAGGTGTTCTGCGAGTATGTAGAGAGGCGTGCCGGGCTGCTGATCGGGCGGGGGTTTGACCGCTATGGGGCGCGCATCTACACGTTCCCACACCGCACATTTCAAGAGTTCCTCGCCGGATGTCATCTCTCGGTGAACCGATTCGCGCGGGCGGCGGTTGACTACGCTAAACGCGGGACGGCATGGCGGGAGACGCTGCTGCTGGCGACTGGGAACCTCGTTTTTAACGGTCGCAATATCGATACCCCGGTGGATGCGGTGAGTCGCATACTCGAAGAAGCTGCCCCGCACGCGGACGACAACGACTGGCGTTTGTACCCGCTGGCGGGCGACATGCTGCTGCTGGTCGGTCTAGATAATCTGAGCCGCGACCGCTACGGACTGCGGGTGCTGGACGATACCCGGCGGGGACTGGCAGCCCTGCTGGAACAGGGGCGACTGCCCCCGGTGGAGCGGGCAAGTGCCGGACGTACGCTCTCGGCGTTGGGTGATCCACGACGTGGGGTTGGCGTGCGCGAAGATGGTCTGCCGGACATCGACTGGGTGACGATCCCGGATGATGGCGAGTGGACGTATCTGAAAGAAAAGCTGCCCGGTTTGGCGACCTTCCAGATCAGCCGTTATCCGATCACGTATGCGCAATATCAAGCCTTTCTAGATGCTCCGGACGGATTTGATCGGGATGAGTGGTGGGCAGATATGCCGGAACGTTTTCAGAAGCAGCCGATGGAGAAACAGGCGTTCAAGTACGCGAACCACCCGCGCGAAAGTGTGTCGTGGTATCAGGC
>JACSRG010000346.1 GCA_014879865.1 Anaerolinea sp. | reverse complement strand
TGGCCGAACTTAAGCCGCGCTGTATCTGGTGCTCGTCATGGGGCTGGGCTTGATCGCTGCGGTGATCGGGATTCTGCCGGGCATGTGGGCGGCACGTGGATTTTCCTCGGTGGTGGCGCAGCTTCTCAATCTCAACGTATACAGCTACGCTGTGCCGCTGTGGGTCTATGGAGCACTGCTGCTGCTGGGCATCCTGCTCCCGCTACTGGTCGCCATTCGCCCGATCCGCCGCGCCACCCGTGTCACCGTCCGTGCCACCCTATCGGACTACGGGACAAACGCCGCCGCGTTCGGTTCGAGCCGTTTTGAAAGCTGGCTCAGCCGGATACAGGGGATCAACAGCTCGGTGCTGCTCGCCTTCCGCAATACGTTCCGGCGGCGATCGCGCTTAATCCTCAGCCTGAGCTTGCTCGGCGCGGCCGGCGGCATGTTCATGACCGGACTCAATACCAGTGCCGCGTGGCAATCCTATATCAATATGGCAGCCGCCGACCGTCACTATGACCTTGAAGTGCGCTTGAATACGCCGCAGTCCGTCGAGCAAATCGCAGCGTTAGTGGGCGGCGTCGAGGGGGTCGCGGAAGTCGAGGCGTGGAGCATGATCCCGGCGGCAGTCGCTCGCCCGAATGGCTTGGATATCGTCCGTACCTATCCTGACGGTGGTCACGGCAGTTTCACGCTCCGGTCAGCGCCCCCCGACAGCACCTTCATGAACACGCCAATGCTCAGTGGACGCTGGCTTCAGGCGGACGATACACAGCGCGTCGTGCTGAATCAGAGTGCACTTGCTCTGTTCCCGGATGCCACAGTGGGCAGCACGGTCACGCTGTTGATCGAAGGTCAGCCCGTAGCCCTCGAAGTTATCGGCGTGGTGAGGCAGATTTTGTCGCCTGCCACTGCTTACGTGACCCCGGAAACGTTCGTCGCTGCTGCGCAAATTCAACCGACCCTGACGAATGCAGTGCGTGTCGCGATGACCGCCAGCGAGCCTGAGTTCATTGCCGACGCGACGCAGCGGATTGAACAAGTGCTCGATCAAGCAGGAATCAGCGTGCGCGTGGCGGTGTCTGAAGTCCTGCTCGACAACGCCACCAGCGGACATGTCTTCGTATTCATCGTCGCCCTGCTGCTCATCGCCATCGTGATGGCGGTCGTCGGTCTGCTGGGGCTGACCTCCAGCATGAGCACCAGCGTGATCGAACGGACCCGCGAATTCGGCATTATGCGCTCGATTGGCGCACGCTCGCGAACCGTGCTGCTGAACGTGATCAGTGAAGGGGTGATGATCGGGCTGATGAGCTACGTGATTGCGTTCGCCGTGTCCCTGCCACTCTCATTCGGGATGGGCGCTTACCTCGGCGAGATGTCGTTCCGGTCGCCACTGCCCTTGATCATCGCGCCCTTGGGGTTAGGACTGTGGCTGGCGATCTTGATCCTCGGTTCTACGGCTGCCAGCGCGTTCCCAGCGCGGCAGGCTGCGAATTTAACCGTTCGTGAAACCCTGGCTTACGTCTAAAGGAAAACCACTGTGACCCTGAATCGCAAACGTATTGTCCGTATTCTCATTGTGGTCGGCGTGATCGTCGCAATCCTGCTGACGATGCACCTCCTCGTCAACAGTTTCGATCTGCCCACCGCGCTGCGCTCGCTGCACGGCGGCTGATCGCGCACAGCGGAAGCGAAGCCTTAGCTGTCAGGTGCCTGTGCTGCACATGTGCCGCAGATGCCGAACAAGATCAAGTGATTGGTATCGACCCTGAAATCGTAGTCTGATAACACCTGTTCGACCATGCGCGTGATCACCGCATGGTCGATTTCCCGTTCTTGTCCACACTTCCGGCAGACCAGATGATGATGGTGCTGCGGTTGCGCAATCTCGTAGTACGTTTCGCCGTCGCGTTTGTCGGCGGAGACGACCAAGCCCAGTTCAACGAATAATTTCAACGTGCGGTAAAGGGTTGAACGATCAACGGAGGGATCGATCTGGCGCACCCGGGCGTAGACCTCGCCCAACGTCGTATGACCGTTCGCCGCGCACACCGCGTCGAGGATATGGATACGTTGCGGCGTGACCCGGTGACCCGCCGCACGGATAATCTCTTCGTACTCGGTGGTCTCGTGGGACATGACGAATCCCCTTCTTGCCAATTTTTGCAGTAAGCCATTGTAGGGACACTTCGAGACTAAAATCAAGCACTTACGGTGAGTGTTTCGAGTATAAAATGGCTGAGAATCATCCCCATCCACACCATGATCACGACCATGATCACCCGCACGACCATCCTCATGACCACGATCATGATCATTCGCACGACCATCATCACCCCTCTGGCGTACTCGGCTGGATCGCGCAAGTTTTCCACCTGCATGGACACGAACACGCCTCGCTGAATGCCGACGCCGCGTTCTCTTCGAATGAAGAGGGGATTCGTACCGTTTGGCTGGCACTGGCAGCGCTTGGACTCACCTCTGTACTGCAAGTGGGGATTGTCGCCCTGAGCGGCAGCGTTGCGCTGCTGGCGGACACGGTGCATAACATCGGCGATACGCTCAATTCGATCCCGCTGCTGGTCGCCTTCTATCTGGCGCGGCGCGTGGCGACGCGGCGGTATACCTATGGCTTCGGGCGCGCGGAAGATGTCGCGGGCGTGTTCATCGTCCTGTCGATTGCCGTCAGCGCGGCGGTCGTCTTCTGGGAGTCGATCCAGAAGTTGCTCAACCCGCACCCGATGGAAAATGTCGGTTGGGTCGCCGCCGCCGCCGTCATCGGCTTTGTGGGGAATGAGGCCGTCGCCCTGCTGCAAATTCGCACCGGACGCCGGATCGGTTCGGACGCGATGATCGCCGACGGGCTGCACGCTCGTATCGACGGTTTGACCTCACTGGCGGTGCTGTTCGCGGCAGGGGGAACCCTCATCGGGCTGCCGATTCTCGATCCGATCATCGGGCTGTTGATTGGTGTGGCAATCCTGTTCATCACCCGGGATGCCGCGCGACGCATCTGGTATCGCCTGATGGATGCCGTTGATCCCTCGCTCATCAACCAGATCGAGCATTATGCGGGCGAAGTTGAAGGCGTGCAAAGCGTGCCACGCTTGCGCGCCCGCTGGGTCGGACATCAGTTGTTTGCAGAAATGACCATCGCGGTGGATGAGGGGCTTTCGCTGGTCGAGAGTCATCACGTCTCGGAGAACATCCACAAGGCGCTCAAAGCTGCGCTTCCCCATTTGGGCGAGATTACCATTCATGCAGCGCCCCCCTACCAGCACGAGACCGAAAACTTGGAAGCGAAAATTGCCGCGTCAGGTCTTCTGCCGCCCCGTTACCAGAATAACATGCCAAGTTCTGCTCCGATGGGCGCGGCGGCGTTGAAATACGATGCGCAGGGGAATGCCGCTTGGGATGAAATCTGGACGGATTTCTGTGATCTGGCGCTGGCGGGTGGTCCGCCGCATCGGGGAACTCTGCTCGAACCGGTGAACCCGGAGACGGTGCTGGCACAACCGGAGCGCTATAACAAGGTGCTGCGGGAACTGGAACGCGGTATTCGCATGGTCACAGGTCTGCCCGTGCTTCGCAGCAGCACTCCCGGCTGGATCGGGATGCAGTGTGAGGGTGAAGCTATGGCCTTGTGGCTGTTGCGCGCCATCACCGTCGAAAATGTCAGCGTTCGGCGCGAAGGGGATGTGCTTTACTTCCCGGCGGGTCCCGATTTTCGGCTGGAGAAGGAAATCAAGAACGTGATCACCGTGATTGCCAAGACGACTCATTACTGGAAAGAACACATGGCGACGAAGGTGTAAACTTTCGTTGTTCTAAAGTCGGAGAACACGTGATGACAGATCAAACCCAATACGACAAGCTGCTTGAGGAAAGCCGTCAAGTATGGGATGCGGCAGCGGATTCATTCGATGATGAACCCGATCATGGTTTACGTGATGAAGTTGTTCGCGATGCGTGGACAGCGTTGTTGAAGTCACATTTGCCCTCTGCTCCATCGCGCATTCTGGATATTGGCTGCGGAACGGGTTCGTTGAGTATCGTTTTTGCCGAACTCGGTCATCAAGTGACTGGCATCGACTTGTCTCCTGCCATGATCGACCGCGCAAGGCAAAAAGCCACAAGCAGGGGATTTGCGATTCAGTTTCAAGTCATGGACGCCGCGTTTCCCAAATTTGACTCGCAGCAATTTGAGGTCATTGTCTGCCGTCATCTCTTGTGGGCACTCCCCGATATGGATCAGGTGCTGCAGCGGTGGGCTGATCTCCTCAAACCTGAAGGACGTTTTCTCCT
>JACSRG010000615.1 GCA_014879865.1 Anaerolinea sp. | reverse complement strand
CCCCTTCGCCCTGAGGGAGAAGGGGACGGGGGATGAGGGCTACAATGAGTTTGCAGACACATCCTAGTCCGCGCACGTTTCCGAACGAATCTACAGGCGCAAAGCGAGTACAATCAACTCAGCTTTGCGCCTTTTTATTTGGAGACACCCCTATGAAACGAATCAGGCGGACAGTCTTGTTCCTCGCGCTCTTCGCCGCTTTGGTATGTGTGTTACTGCTGCTCAATTTCACAGCGCCGAATCCAACTGGACGTCGTTACTCAAGCCAACCGCCTCTCACAACCGGACAAGGATCGGGGCAGCAAATCGGAGACGACGCCGAGCGCATCCTCGCTGCTGATTTGCATCTCCCCAACAACAATGCACCTGACCAGCGAATCTGTTTTTGCAGCAGTACGCGCGGGACACCCCCGACCAGCGAGTGCAATAGTTGCATGGTAACGCTTCGGCTTGAAGGCAATTTCCGTCGTCCGGACTTTATTGGGCAGGGCTACATCGCCGAGTCGAAGAATGCGCAGAATTTGCTATTTACGCAAGCAGATCGCGTGGAGCAAATCGCCGACTACGTCTTGGCGGCACGCGAACTGCATCAGCCGCTGTGGGTCTACGTTCGCGTTAATACCGGACTTGACCCGGCCTTCGCTCAACTGGTAGAGACGACGGGCGGCGGCATCGTCGCTTACTTCACCGTTCCCGGCTACGTCGATCCGGTTGATCGGGCTGCCCAGCTTGGTCTGATAGGTGCATCCGGCGCATTCGGGTTGATGCTTCTATGGGAGGCACTAGCCTTAAGAAACGGAGTCAAAGCGCCGAAACCTCGCGATCCTCTGCAAACTTCCGAGAGCAAGGTGCGTAACACGGAAGATTTCGCCAAATCAGCCAAAGAACGGCTTCAAAGTAAAATTGATGTTGAAGACTCACGTCCACATGATTAGGGGCTGTCTGCAAACTATCAAACCTCACCCCAAGAACCTAACGGTTCTTTGCCACATGGAGAGGGGCGGTTGAGCCTAAGCGCAGCGGCGCGAAACAGGGTGAGGTAAGAGAAAACCGCAAAAAGAGAGTTTGCGGACACACCCGAGCTTCAGCACACAGCGCCGAATGCTCGGGGAGTCGCAAAGCGAGTACAATCAACTCAGCTTTGCGCCTGTTTTGGTGTACCATGCTTGTGCTAGGAGGAGTGAGGTATGGACATAATCCAGATTAGAATCGCGCCTGAACAGCGTGACAAACTGACGGAACGGGCGAAGCTCTATAACCGCACGCTTGAAGAATACATCGAACTGCTGGTTGAAGTGGATGTCGAGGAAATCGACCCACAGGAATCACTGCTGCAGGGCAAAGTCGTCCCGCTGACCGAGGGGGATGATGCACCGTAGAATCGAGGTCGTCGAAGCTGTTCCTTTCACGAAAGACCTCAAAAAGCTCGCCAAAAAGTACCGCCATGCTGCTGATCTGGCGGTACTGGTATCTAAACTAGTCGATGGCGAAACCTCCGGTGATCGTATCCCCGGCACAGAATACGTCATTTACAAAGAACGCTTGCCCAACACTAGCGCGAATCGCGGCGAACAAGGCGGGTTTCGTGTTATCTATTACGTTCAACTTCAAGATCGAATCGTATTGCTTACATATAGCAAAATCGATCACGCGGATGTTCCCGTTGAAGTTATACGCCGAATCGTGAAGGAACATCTCGATGCTGAACTCCCCGAAGAGTAAAACGCTCCTGCTCATCGCTCTCCTGATGCTTCTCGCCATCGCTGCGCGCGTGATCCCCGGTACGCGCACCATCGACGACGCCTTTATCACCTTCCGCTACAGCCGAAACATCGTCGAAGGGGTCGGCTTCGTCTACAACCCCGGCGTCCACACGCTCGGCACGACGACACCCCTGTTCACGCTGATCATGGCGGCATTCGGCGCGGTCGGCGGCGACAATTACCCATGGTACGCGCTGACCGTCAGCGCGCTTGCCGATGCGATCACTGTGGCGCTGCTGTTCCTGATCGCGCGCAAAGTCACGGGGAGTGATCTGCTGGCGATCTTCCCGGCGGCGGTCTGGGCGGTCGCGCCGATGAGCGTCACGTTTGCGATTGGCGGCATGGAGACGAGCGTCAACATCCTATGGGGCATCGCGGCGACCTACCTGTACGTCGTTTCGACGCACAAGTGGCGCGACATCGGGATCGGCGTGTGCGCGGCGCTTGGACTGCTCACGCGCGTCGATGCCGCGCTGTGGATCGCGCCGCTGCTTGCCGTTCAGCTTGGCGAAACGTGGATCAAACAGCGCCGTTTGCCCCTCCGCACATGGATCGCGGCGGCGCTCGTGCTGCTCCCATGGGTGATCTTCAGCCTCGCCTACTTCGGCACGCCGATCCCTAACTCGGTCACGGCGAAACGCTTCGCCTACCTGATCGCGCCGAATGCCGCGCTTGCCCAATTGATCCAGACGTACAGCAACGTCTTCTCGACCTTCGACCTGTTCGGCTCGGTCGGCGTGATGATCGCCGCGCTGTTGATCCTCACCTGCACGCTGTTTGCCGTGAGCTACAGCGTGCGGAAAGAGGCGCGCCTGCTGCCTTATCTGCTTTATGTGTGGATTTACTTCGGCGTGTTCGCCGCGCTCAACCCGCTGATCTTCCGCTGGTATAACGCGCCGCCCCTGCCCGCGCTGATCCTCGGCGTGTTCGTCGGGTTGTGGGCACTGCTGAGACCACTCAAGCGGATCGCGCCGTTCGTCATCGCGGGGATCGGAACGCTGTGCGTCATCACCACGCTGAGTGGTTGGACGCTCACGCCGGATCACGGGCTAAACCGTCCCGCGCCGAAGATGGCATGGCACGCCATCGAACTGCTGTATCAGCAGATGGGGGAGCATCTACGCGACGATTTGGGCGTCACGGCACAAACGCGCGTTGCATCCGGCGATATCGGCGCGATTGGCTACTTCAGCCGGGCGACGATTGTCGATACGGTCGGGTTGGTCACGCCGGAGCTGACGCGCTACTACCCGGTTGATCCGGCGCTGATCGTCACAGGAATGAATTATGCTATCCCGCCCGCGCTGATCTACGACACGCAGCCCGATTATCTAGTGACGATGGAGGGTTTCGTCCGGCAGGGACTCGCCGTCGAGCCACAGTTCGAGCAGGATTACGCGCTCGTGACCGAGTACCCGACCGATTTCTACGGCACGGGGATGCAGTTGTACGCGCGCCGCTAGACAGGACGCAGGCGCTTGGGTAAACTATCACAAACTGTCGAACTTTTCGGAGATGTGGCATGGCAACCGACTCGCGGACTTGGTTTTACACCACGCCCGACGCCCGTCCTTACTTTATCGAGGAGCGCGTGAATCACACGCTCTGGAAGAACCGTCTCGCCAATATTCACATGATCTGCACCCATGCCGAAACCCCGATCCGTATGGAAGGGCGCTGGCAGAACGAAATGCCGGTCATGTTTGAATGGCAACCGGGCAAGTATTTCGTCTTGCGGACAGGTGCGGAGAGCAAGGAAATCATCGGCGTGATGCGCCAGATTTTGAAAATGCGCCCCGCGCTCGCCTACCAAGACACGGACGGTATGTTCGTGGTCGAATGGCACACCGACGGCGGTGAAGATCGCTGGCGCGAAGTGCAGGGGAAGCCGCAGTATCAAGGCTTACGCCGCCTGCGCCGCAACTAGGTGATTCTGTAAGGTTTCTGCCCTCCAAGCCGTCTGCTGATCATTAGCAGACGGCTTTTTGCTTGGAGCAGCAACCCTATGGTCAACGTCACTGTCCGCCTTGAAGATGGTTACAAAACTTTGATTGAAACGCGCAACGTTACCGCTGTCGCCGATGAACCCCTCGAAGAAGGCGGAACGAATTTAGGTCCCACCCCCAGAGAACTCCTGTTAGGCGCACTCGGCGCGTGCGCGGCGATCACCGCGCGGATGTACGCGCTGCGCAAGGGGTGGGCGCTCGAAGGCGTCGAAGTCAGCGTGTCGATGGACAAGCTGAAAGCCGCCGATTACCCCGGCTACACCGGCAGTTCCGAAAACGTGAACGAATTCCGCCAGATGATCCACTTCAAAGGCGACCTAACCGACGAGCAGCGCGAACGACTGCTGCAAATCGCGGGGAAATGCCCGGTTCATCGCATCCTGATGGACGACAACATCATCATCGAGGAACTTCTGACCGACGAAATGGTCTTCCCCGCCGAAGAAGATCACATCGGGTAGCCGCTCGGTTTACTACGCAAACACCGCAAGCGGGGAGAGGGGGAATCTTTCTCCCCTCCCTGAAT
>JACSRG010000683.1 GCA_014879865.1 Anaerolinea sp. | reverse complement strand
ATGCACATCGTCACCATGCCGTACTGGTTGCCGCGCCGCTTCATCTCGTTGATCAGCGAGACGGTCAGCTTCGCGCCCGTGCAGCCGAGCGGGTGACCGAGGGCAATCGCGCCGCCGTTGACGTTGACCTTCGCCGGGTTCATCTCAAGGTGGCGAATGACCGCCAGCGACTGCGCGGCGAACGCCTCGTTCAGCTCGAACAGGTCGATGTCGTCGAGCTTCATGCCCGTGCGTTTGAGCAGCTTGGGGATCGCGTTGATCGGTCCCACGCCCATGATTTCGGGGCGGACGCCCGCGACGTTGAAGCCGACGAAGCGCGCCAGCGGCTTCAAGCCCAACTGCGCCGCCTTGCCCGCTTCCATGAGGATCACACCCGCTGCGCCGTCGCTCAACGGGCTGCTGTTGCCCGCCGTGACGCGCCCATCACCGCGAAAGACGGGCTTGAGTTTGCCCAAACCTTCGACGGTGGTTTCGCGGCGTAGATGTTCGTCTTCGTCCAGCATCCGCGTGACGGTGACGAGTTCGCCGCTGTCATCGACGTAAGTCTCCTCGACTTCGAACGGGACGATTTCCTGCTTGAAATAGCCCTTGTCGGTAGCGGCGGCAGCTTTCATGTGACTCTCGTAGGCGAACTGATCCATGTCCGCGCGGCTGACGTTGAATTCGTCGGCGACGTGTTCCGCCGTGTGCCCCATGCTCATGTAGACTTCGGGTTCGTTCGCCGCCATGTACGGGTTCGGGCTGATCTTGAAGCCGGTCATCGGGACGAGCGACATGGTTTCCGCGCCGCCCGCGATGATCACATCTGCGCCGTCGGCGATGATGCGTTCGGCGGACATGGCGATGGTCTGCAAGCCGCTGGAGCAGAAGCGGTTGACGGTTTGCCCCGGAATTTCGACGGGCAAGCCCGCACGCAGGGCGATCACGCGGGCGAAGTTCAAGCCCTGCGCGCCTTCGGGCATGGCACAGCCGATCACCACGTCGTCGATCTCGTTCGGGTCGAGCTTGCCTTCGGTTTGCGCCATCAGCGTCTTGATAACTTCCGCCGCCATATCATCGGAGCGACTGCTGCGGGTAACGCCTTTTTTCGATTTGCCAACGGCGGTACGCGCCGCCGCGACGATCACTGCTTCACGCATAGTTTGTTGACATCCTCAAAGCCTAATTACGGTCAGGGTGATACAGAGCGAAGCGCGCCTCGCCCCTACAAGTGAATCCGTGTTAGCGATCCAGCGCCATGCGATCCCAACCGGCGAGATCGGCGGCGGCGTCATAGGTCGATTCGAGAAACGCCAGCAGCGCGACTTCCGGCTGATCGGCGCGGCGCAGATCGTCGTACATCAGCAGGAATTCGCCGAAGGTCGGGTTGTAGTGTGCCGCCGACGGCTTGACGACGCGCTGCGCGAAACCCGGCGGTTCGGGCGCGGCGTAAACGTAGAACGCCGCACCGTCGAGATGGCTGCCGTTCCAGCTTGTGCCACCCGCCCAGAACCCGGCGCTGATCACCTCGTGCGAATAGGCTTCGCGGGTGACGTGATCGACGCCGGGGCGTTCGGGCGCGCGCCGCCCGGAAAAGCGCGTCACAGCAAGGTCAAAGCTGCCCCAGAAGAAATGCACGGGGCTGGACTTGCCGATAAAGCGTCCCCGAAACTCGGTGAAGACCGCATCCGACCAGAGCAAAATCCGCCACAGGCGTTGGGCGTACTCCGCATCGTAAGCGGCATGGACGTGATCCTGCTCGAACGGAATCGGGTTCAGCACTTCGACGGGCGTCGTCCAGATGGTCACGTCGATGCCCACGCCGCGCAGCGTCGCCATCAGTTCGGCGTAGAAGTCTGCGACCGAACGCGGGGCGAGCGCCAGCGTCTTCATCGTCCCATCGCTGACGCGAATGATCAACTGGTGGGCGATGAAGTCGAAGTCGATCTCGAAGAAGCGATCTCCCGAACGCATGGGCGAGGTCGTCAGCCCGCGCGCGGTCACATACAGCGGCACCTGCCACCAGTGATTGCAGTACGGGCTGAGCGCCAAGCGGATTTTGCCGACGATTTGCGTCCACATATGCAGCGTCGCATACGTGTCTTGCCATGCGTTCAAGGGAAGTTCGGGCAGTAAGCTCACGGATCAATTCCTCAACGGCTTGTTATTTTGCAGCATGTAACCGATGCGTTCGAGCGTCTTCTCGGTCTGCACCAGTTCCACGAACATCTTGCGTTCCAAGTCGAGGATCACCTGCTCATCGACCCAACCGGGTTCGGTGATCGCGCCGCCTGTCAGGACGAACGCGAGTTTGCCGGCGATCAGGGCGTCGTGTTCGCTGGCGAGTCCCTGTTCCTTGAAGCCTTCGATCCCGATCAGCAGGGCGGCGTAAGCATCACGTCCGGCGGCATAGATTTTGCCGGGGCGCGTGGGTTGGTAACCATCGGCGAGGTGCAGTGCTTCGCGCTTGGCTTCGCCGAGCAGATGATCGCGGTTGAGCACGATGCGGTCACATGCGCCGAGGATGCCCATCTCGCGTGCTTGCTTGGCGCTCTCGCTGACCTTCGCCAGCATGATCGATTCGAAGACCTTTTGCAGATGGGGGAGGGGGTCGCCGTTGGGGTGCGATGCCATCACCGGATTGACGATGCGGCGCAGCATTTCCTTACAGCCGCCGCTGCCGGGGATCAAGCCCACGCCGACTTCGACCAAGCCTGCGTACAGTTCAGCATGGGCGACGACGCGCACGCCCGCCATGATGAATTCTGTGCCGCCGCCGAGCGCCATGTTGTGCGGCGCGACGACGACCGGCTTGGACGCGCAGCGCAGCGCCTGCATGACGCTCTGCGACTGGCGGATCATCTCGTGGAGCTGATCGATCTGCCCGGACTGCGCCGCCATCGCCACCATGAAGACGTTCGCGCCGATGCAGAAGCGTTCGCCGTCATGCCCGATGACCAAGCCCTCGAATTTGCCCGATTCGAGCATTTCGACTGCCTGCCACGCCATCTGAATCACGTCGGCGTCGATGGCATTGGCGGGGCTGTGGAATTCCAGCAGCGCGATACCGTCGCCCATGTCGAGGATACTTGCGCCGCCGTTGCGGGCGACTTCGTGACCCGTCGCGCGCAGGCGATCCGCCTTGTACTCGCGCTTGTCCTGCACGAGCGGGACATACGCGGCTTGCTGCGGGCTGTAGTAGCCGATCACCACGCCGTTAGCGTCGCGCTGGTAGAAGCTCGTATTGCCCTGCGCCAGCATCGTCTTGACCCACTCGGCGACCGGGTAGCCTGCCGCCTCGAACGCGGGGACGGTCTCGGCGACGCCGATGGCATCCCAGATCTCGAACGGACCCATCTCGTGGCTGAAGCCCCACTTCTGCGCGTTGTCGATGTTGACAATCGTGTCGGTGATTTCGGGGACGCGGTGCGAAGCATACGCCAGATAGAAGCCATGATGATGCCACAAGAACTGACCGGCGCGATCCGGCTCGTTGATCAGCAGCTTGATGCGTTCGCCCGTGTCTTCGACCTTGCGGTGCTTGCCCACGCTGTCGAAGCGGACTTTTTGCGGCGCTTCATATTCGAAGGTGTTCAGGTTGAGCGACCAGAATTCTTTCTCGCCGCCCGCGCCCTTGACCATTTTGTAGAAGCCCTGCTGCGACTTGTTGCCGAGCCAGCCGTTCGCCATGATCTTGTCGAACAGGGCGGTTGTGCCGGGGTGTTCGAGGATGCCGCGCGCGGGATCGTCGGGGATATTCGGGTACAGGTTGCGCGCCACGCCGACCGCGATGTCAATGCCGACCAGATCGTTGAGGCGGAAGGTCGCCGTCTTCGGACGCCCGATCAGCGGACCGGTGATGCTGTCGATCTCATCGACCGTGAAGCCGCCGTCGAGCGCGGCGTTGACCGTCTGCATGCCCATCATGGTCATGAAGCGGTTGCCGATGAAGTTCGGTTCATCCTTGCAGATCACCACGCCCTTGCCGAGCCGCCCCGCGCCGAATTCCTGAATGAAACTGACGACGGCGGGATCGGTGTCCGGGTGCGGGATGACTTCGAGCAGGTGCAGATAGCGCGGCGGGTTGAAGAAGTGCGTCCCGACGAAGCGGCGCGTGAATTCTTCGCCCATGCCCTCGGCGATGGAGCGGATCGGCAAGCCGGAGGTGTTGGTCGAGATGATCGTGTCCGGGCGGACGACTTCCGCCAGCTTTGCCATCAGGCTGCGTTTGATGTCGAGGCGTTCGACCACGACTTCGATCACCCAGTCGGCATCGGCGACCATGTTCAGGTTATCGTCAAGGTTGCCGATCTTGATCAGGT
>JACSRG010000682.1 GCA_014879865.1 Anaerolinea sp. | reverse complement strand
TGATTGACGATGTGCCCGCCTTGCTCATGCAGTTGAGCGCGGTCTTCGTAATCCTGACGCATCAGCCGTATAGTGCCAACCTCCGCGTGAACACACAGATCGTCCTATCGGAACTCGATCTGGCGAACACAGTCCTGCTGACCCGTGACCTGCTCCACAAGCAGCACAGCGACGATGAAGCGGACGCCGAATTGATCGCGCGCGCGCTGTTCGAGCGGGTAGGGGGCAACCCTGCCGCGATCCGCACGATGCTCGCCTACTGGGATTATGCGGAATGGGATGTTGTTCAGACGCGCTTGCATGAAGATGTGTTCGGTCGCTTGTTTGAGACACTACCGGAAGCAGCGCGTTCTGCGTGGTGCGCGCTGGCGCTGACGCCGAACGCGCTCCCGGAGATTGATGCGGACTCCGTATCGCTGCTGCTGCGTCATCACCTGTTGGAACGCGCTCAGGAGCGCGGTCACTTGATCACCGGGGCGCGCGCCTACATCCACGAACAAGCAGCGCCGTTGGTGCTGCAAACGCTGGACGACGTGATCGACCATGCGGTGTACCCAGTCGCGGAGGTCGTCTTGAGCAGTGAATTTGCGCCTGCCGATCTCAACCGGCGGCTCGCCCTGATCCGGCGCTTTGTCGAAGAGGGGATTGCGCGCGGTCAACATGCCGTGTGGCGCGAGATCATCGAGTCGTTTGTCCGCGCTCATGGGGTGCTGGACAACGAGACCCGCGCCTGTTATGGCAGCATTTTGCGCCGTCTGGGGGAATGGGAGCAGGCGGAGGCGGTGTTTCTGGATGTCGCTGCTGCCACCGGTAAACAGGGACAGTTTCGTATGCAGGCGGTCGCGCTGCTCGAATGGAGCATCACCGCGCGGTATCAGGGCAATTATCAGCGCGCCGCCGATTTGATCGTGCAGGCTCAGAGTATCACCCGCCGCCTCAAGGATACCGAACTGTTGGAACGTTTGCTGCTGCAAGAGGCGCAAATCCTCGTGGATGCAGGGAGATCAACGGCAGCACTCGCCTTGCTGACTGGCGTTTCCGAATCGCCGCGCCGCTGGCTCGTCCTCAGCGAAGCCCTGCTGGCGTCCGGCGATCATGCCGGAGCACGTCGCCACGCCGACTACCTGCTCGGTAGGCTGTCGCTTGATCTTGGCACACAGGCGAGTCTGCATACGGTGATTGCCCGGTCGTTTGAAGCCGAGGGGCAGCTAGAGGCGGCAGAGCCGCATTTTGCGCGCGCGATGATGCTGCTCGAACAGGCGGGTGATACCTACTCGTTAGCCCGCGCGCAGACTAATCTTGCCGCGCTGCTCATCAAGCGGCAAGTGTACGTCGATGCGCGGCACCTGCTCACGCGGGCGGAGCGAACGCAGGTCCAGCTCGGCGACAAGGTCGGCTTGATGACCACGCGCCACAATCGTTCGATTATGCACCGCTCACTTGCTAGTTGAGTCAACGGCGGGTACAATCTTACTTATGCGCCCATAGCTCAGTGGATAGAGCGCCGGTCTTCGGAACCGTAGGTCGTGGGTTCGAATCCCTCTGGGCGCGATAACAGGATCGGAAGTGAACAATTTCCCTCAAGGCTAGAATTGCATTTTCTAGCCTTTTTCACGCGTGTTGGATGCGCGGACGCTTATTTGAACCCGCCGCGATCAGGGTGGATACTGGTTGCGACGCTCTGTTCTAGGGACGCATATGAAATTTCTCGTCGCAGGATTGATCAACCTCGAAACAACGGCTCGTGTGGATGCATTCCCTATCGCCTACCAGCCCGTGCGCTTCCCATTTTTCGGCGTGCGTTCGACTGTGAGCGGCGTCGGCTACAATGTGGCAAAAGCACTGCATACGCTCGGTCATGACTTGCGCTTCTTATCGCTCATCGGCGATGATGCGCCGGGGGTGCTGGTGCGCCATACCCTGCACGCCGAACACTTGCCCGCCGATGATGTGCTGCCGGTGCTGCGCGAAACCTCGCAGTCTGTCATTTTGTATGATGGCGATGGGCGGCGGGCGATCAATGTCGATCTCAAGGATACTCAAGAGACAGCCTATCCGGCGGATCGCTTCGAGTCGGCGCTGGCATGGTGTGATGTGGCAGTTTTGTGCAATATCAACTTCACACGACCCTTTTTGCAGCGCGCGAAGGCGCTGGGCAAGCGCATCGCAACAGATGTACATACCATCAGCCAACTGGATGACCCCTACAACCGCGACTATATGCAGTCCGCTGATATTCTGTTTATGAGCAACGAAAATTTGCCCGCCTCGCCTGAGGACTGGGCAAAACAGGTTATGTCGGCGTTTGGTACTACGTTGATCGGAATCGGACTGGGGAAACAAGGCGCGCTGTTGTGCGTTAATCAGGGCAATGGCACGTCCAACTGCGCTATCGTTCCGGCAGTCAGCACCCGCCCGGTTGTCAACACTATCGGGGCAGGGGATGCGCTGTTCGCAGCGTTCTTACACGCACAAACTCAAACATCTGATCCGTTTGCTGCACTGCGAAAAGCCGTTACATTCGCCTCGTGGAAGATCGGCGTTTCGGGCGCGGCAGACGGTTATCTCAACGCTGCCGATTTGGATGCTCTCAATGATGCAGTTATGGGGCGCTAATGCTGCTGGAACGTGCCCGGAAAACCGCATAGCCGAGTCCGGACTGACGGAAAAGGCTCTTGGTACGGGGCGGCAAAAAAACGAAGGCGACTTTTCAATCTAGGCGACACTTCATGAACAGAGCAATTTCCTGATCTGGAAAGTCACTGTTGCTGTAAAGTGAAATGTCAACTGCTTCGACTCTGAAGCCCATTCGACGATAGAAGCGAATCGCGGGAACGTTAGTATTTTGTGTTTCACAAACGACTATACGGCATTCTCTCGAACGTGCTTTTTCTTTGACTGCGTTCATAAGCTGGCGTCCAGCCCCCTGACCGCGATAATTCTCTCTGACATGAAACTCATGCAGCCAAAATGATCGATTCCAATCCTGCAACGTTGATAGTGCAATCGCGGCTAGGGTGTTCCCATCAAACAGAGCGAGTGATAGTCCGGCTTCAACGATATGTTCATAGCTCGCAGTGGACGCAAGATCAAAGCGCTTCACATAGGGTTTCGGCAAATGTATAAGCTGAAGCTGGAAATCAATACTCACTTCGCTTTCACGCCAAGAAATGTCATACCTCTCAAAGGAGGTATATCCCTCAATGAGGCGATTTAGCGAAGCAACATCATTGGACGTAAGTTGTCGAAGAAACAGCATCATGGCTCACTTGGGCTGGCACGCTAAGCTCGACCGAAGTCGGGCTTAGCGTACATGATCAAGACTGCGAAATTGCGTTCGTTACGCACCCGCCGAATTTCGGATCTCGTAGATTTGGATCAAATTGCCGCAGGTATCATCGAACACGGCTGCCGTCGTCTCGCCCATGTTTGTCGGATCCATCGTGAACTTCACGCCCAACGCAGTCAGACGATTATATTCGGCGTCAACATCCGACACTTGGAAAGCGGTATACGGGATGCCATCGGCAACCAGCGCGCTCTTGAGCGCCTTCATCGCGGGGTAATCTCCATTCGGTTCCAACAATAGCTCGACACCGTTCGGCACTTCCGGTGACACCAGCGTCAGCCAGCGCGCGTCTCCTAGTGGAATGTCGCGCTTGAGCATAAACCCCAGAATATCGCGGTAGAACTTGAGTGCGTGTTCCTGATCTTGTACCGGAATACTGGCGAGCATGATCTTCATGTGAGTTTTCCTTTCATCCTGATGAGCTCGGTGGCAGCGCGGCACGGCAATTGGCGGAAGCGGGCAGGTGTCAGTCCGTACTGACGCTTGAAGGCTCGACTGAACGCGGCGAGCGAGTCATACCCCGTCGCCAGTGCAACCTCCAACAGATCGACCGCACCCATCCGCAGTTTGCGCGCTGCGCCTTCCAACCGCTTGCGTCGAACATAGCTGATGGCACTTTCACCCATGTGCGCCGTGAAGACACGGTGAAAGTGCGGGATGGAAAAGCCGCTCACATCCGCTAGTACCTCGCGGTTAAGAGGGTGATGCAGATGCAAATCGATGTACTGCTGCACCCGCAGCACGCGCTCACGCTGCCACTCTTGCTCAACACTAATCATGCGGGCAGTATACCTCTTCCGAACAGGCGTTCAGGACTCCGATCGTATCATACTTTTGCCGCGAGTTCGGGATTCCGGCACGAGACGCGAGCGGAGCTCCTTCGTCGCGTATCCGCCGCGACCGAGTACCAATGCTAGGGTCTGTCTGCAAACTGCCCTCACCCTAAATCCCTCTCCCTCAGGGAGAGGGACTTCACCC
>JACSRG010000681.1 GCA_014879865.1 Anaerolinea sp. | reverse complement strand
ATCAACCCGACAACCACGCTGCCGGTCATCAAGACGCCGTAGAAGCCGAAGAACGCGCCCATGAGCATAATGCCATCAACGCCAAGATTGAGCAGCCCGCTGCGCTGACCGAACATCTCGCCAATTGAAGCGAACAGGTAGGGCGTCGCCAAACGAATCATGGCGGCGAACACGCCCGCAGTGAAAATCTCGCTGATCATGACTGTACCTCCAAGCGCGGCGCAACCTGCGGCGGTGCGCTTTCCGGGGTCGGCGGGGCAGCGGATGCCCGCCGACGCGCGCGCCACGTCACGAAAATTTGGCTGCTAACCACAAACACGACAATCAAGCCGTTGATCGCCGTGATCAACGCGGCAGGAACGCCGAGATCGCGCTGCATTTTCTGCGCGCCAACCAGCAGCCCGCCGAAGAAGACCGACGCCGGGAGCGCACCAATCGGGTTCAAGCCGCCGAACAGCGCCACGACGATCCCGTTGAAGCCCGCGCCCGCCGTGAACCCGGACGCCGAGCCGTCAGTTTGCAGACGGTAGCCCAAGCCGAGCACCTGCACGACGCCCGCCAAGCCCGCGCAGCCACCTGCCAGCAGCATCGCCAGCACGATTTGGCGTTTGTCGCGGATGCCCGCATAGCGTGCCGCGCGATCATTCGCGCCGACTGCCCGGATGCGATAGCCGATGGTCGTGCGCCACAGCAGCACATAAACAACAATGGCGAGGATCACCGCGATGATCAGCCCCCAGTGCAAGCGCGTGCGTGCGAAAATATCGACGCCTTCGGAAATCGGAAACGATAGGCGCGGAAGTTCAGCCCATTCGACGATGCGTGCGGTCTTGGGAATGTGATTCGCCCCGGCTTCTGCCGGATCAAGCAGCGGGCCATTGAGCAGGAAGTTCATCATCTGCACGGCGATCTGGTTAAGCATAATGGTGCTGAGGATTTCGTTGACGTTGAAGTACGCCTTGAGCACGCCGGCGATGCCCGCATAGAGCGCCCCCGCCACAAAGCCCGCCGCCAGCGACAGCACGATGATCAGCCAACCCGCCAGAGCAGTCGCGCCGAGCCACAACGCCACCGCCACGCCGACCAACGCCCCGGCGATCATCTGCCCTTCGCCGCCGATGTTGGTCACGCCGCCGCGAAAGGCGATGCAAATCCCGATGGCGACAAAGAGCATTGGAATCGCCTTGACGAGTGTCTCAGCAGTCGCATTCTCGGTGCCAAACGCCCCCTTCCACATGGATTGGAAGGCGTCAAGCGGGTTGGCATTCAGCGCGATCAACAAGATCGACGCGACCACAAGCCCGGCAAACAAGGCGATCAGTGCCGGTAAAACATCCAATACCCTGTCAAAAATTCGCCGTAAAGTCATACTGTCGTTCCAAAGATTAATGCGCGATTAAGTATAGCGACGATTTTAGCCTGAAAAACGGCGTTTAGCACGAGGTTGACTTTCGAAACGTTGTTGAATACTGACAAACGTCAGCCGGAATTGGTTATTTAGACAATAAACGACACTAGACTGTCGGCTTGCAGCCACGCTGATCCGTCGTTATGATCGCTGAAAATAGTGTTTTAAGTGGCGGAAACCAATGTCGAATTCAGTGTATCTCGTGACCGGCTCGATGGGCTTCATCGGGGCATGGACGCTCTATCACCTTGTCAAACGGGGCAAACAGGCAATCAGCTTCGACCTCAGTGAACGCCGTGACCGGCTGAATCTGCTGCTGTCACCGGATGAGCAGCGCGCGATCCGGTTCATCACCGGCGATCTGACCAATACCGACCAAGTATTCAAGACTGTCGCCGATAACGGGGTGACTCACATCATTCACTTGGGCGCGCTGCAAGTGCCATTCGTCCGAGCGAACCCGATTCTCGGCGCGCAGGTCAACGTGATCGGCACGGCAAATCTGCTGGAGGCGGCGAAGCGCCACAATCTTGGTCATTTCACCTACGCGTCGTCGGCGGCAGTCTACGGTCCCGTCGAGCGCTACCCGGCAGGGCTCATCACGCCGGATGCGCCGCTCGATCCGCACACTTTGTACGGAGTGTACAAACAGGCAAATGAACTCGCGGCGCGCGTCTACTGGGAAGAGAACGCGGTCAGCAGCACGGCGCTGCGTCCCTACACCGTGTATGGGATCGGGCGCGATCAGGGCTTGACCAGCGAACCAACGAAAGCCATGCTGGCAGTCGCGGCGGGCAAGACGTATCACATCAGCTTTGGCGGCTACACGCAGTTTCAACTCGGCTCTGATGTCGCGCTCCAGTTCATCGCCGCATCCGAGCAGCCGCTCAAAGGCGCATTCGTCTTCAACCTCGGCGGCACGCCAACGCATATGGGGACGGTCGTCGAATTGATCTGCGCGGCGCGTCCGGGCGCGCAAGTCACCTTCGACGATAAGCAGCTTCCCTTCCCGATTGGCTTCGACGACACGCCGCTGCGCCAGCACTTCAACCCGGTGTATGAGACGCCGCTGGCAGACGGCATCACGCAGACGATTGAGCATTTCGAGCGCTGCCTCGCGGATGGTCGCCTCGCGCCGCCCGCATAACGAACGCGCTAGTACTTTCGAGAGAGTCAAATGGCACAGTCAGATTTACCCACGCTGGAAGCGGTTCTGGGATCAGATCGCTACGCGGCAGAAACCCGCACCTACGGCGACACGCTTGACGGAAGCCTGCCCCTGACAGCGGATATGCTGCTCAACGAGCCGAGCGGTAACCTGTTCGGCATGACCCAAGCGGCGGCAATGGGTTGGAATCCCGAAGAAGTCAACAGTGACCAGTACGTGATCGTCAGCACGCACGGCGGTTTGCGGGCGGAAAACGGCGATGCGGTGGCGCTCGGTTATCACACCGGGCATTGGGAAGTAAACTTGCTCGTGCGCGAAGCCGCGCGCACACTCAAAGCCGGCGGCGCTGTCCCGTTCGCCGTCTACGTGACCGATCCGTGCGATGGGCGATCACAGGGGACAGATGGCATGATGGACAGCCTACCTTACCGCAACGACGGCGCGTTAGTCGCGCGTCGGTTGATCCGCTCACTGCCTACGCGTGATGGCGTCATGGGAATCGGCACATGCGATAAGGGGCTGCCCGCGATGATGCTGGCGCTGGCGGGGTTTGGCGATCTGCCGGGGATCGTCGTCCCCGGCGGCGTGACGCTCCCCGCGCATGATGCGGAAGATGCAGGCGCGATCCAGACGATTGGCGCGCGCTTCACGCAGGGCATGATTACGCTCGACTACGCGCAGACGATGGGCTGCCGCGCGTGCGGTTCGAGCGGAGGCGGCTGCCAGTTCCTCGGCACGGCGGCGACGTCGCAGGTCGTCGCCGAAGGCTTCGGCTTGAGCCTGCCACACAGCGCGCTCAGTCCATCCGGCGAACCGATCTGGTTGGACATGGCGCACCGTTCGGCGCTGGCACTTATTCGCATGAAGGCGCGCGGGCAGCGGCTCGGTGACATTCTGACATCGCACGCGCTCGAAAACGCGATGCTCGTCCATGCCGCGTTCGGCGGTTCGACCAACCTGCTGCTGCACATCCCGGCGATTGCGCAGCAAGCCGGACTCACCCCGCCGACCGTCTTGGACTGGCAGCGGATCAACGCCAGCACGCCGCGTCTGGTTGATGCGCTGCCGAACGGTCCGCGCAACTTCCCGACCGTGCAAGTCTTCATGGCGGGCGGCGTCCCCGAAGTCATGCTGCATCTGCGGCGGATGGGTCTGCTGCACACCGACGCGCTGACCGCTTCCGGCGAAACACTCGGTACGGTGCTGGATTGGTGGGAAACGAGCGAACGTCGGCACGCCGTCCGCGCGCGGCTTGCGAGCGGCGATCAGGTCAGCCCCGACGACGTAATCATGGATGCGGATACCGCCCGCAATCGCGGACTGACCAGCACGGTGATTTTCCCCGTCGGCAATCTCGCGCCGCAGGGATCGGTCGTCAAGGCGACGAGCATCAGCCCGGAACGTGTCGGCGCGGATCAGGTCTTTCATCATCGCGGACAAGCGCGGGTGTTCGTCAGCGAACAGGACGCGATTGCGGCTGTCAAGGGACGCACAGCCAACCCGGTCAAACCCGGCGACATCATGGTGTTGATCGGTTTGGGTCCGCTCGGAACGGGCATGGTCGAGACCGCGCAGATCACGAGCGCACTCAAGTATCTCGATTGGGGCAAGTACGTCTCGCTGATCACCGACGGGCGCTTCTCCGGCTTTTCGACCGGCGCGTGCATCGGTCACGTCGGACCCGAAGCTCTCGCGGGCGGCGCGATTGGCAAGCTCCGCGACGGCGACACGATTGCGATCACGCTGGATCGGGCGGCGCTGAC
>JACSRG010000396.1 GCA_014879865.1 Anaerolinea sp. | reverse complement strand
CGAACGAGTGTGCTATACTATAAGGGAGAAAAGAAGGATAAATCAGCCTCAAAGCGGAGGTTGTCAAATGCACCCAAGAGAGATCAAGAAACTGCAATCGCGCAGCCGGAATCTTCGCGTCAAGCAGATCGCGCCGAACACGCTGGTGGTCACAAGCCGGTCGAATCCATACGCGAATCATATTGTCAGCATCGAGACTGACGGTGAGGGGACAATTCATGCGCGCTGCACCTGCCCTTGGGCGCAAAACGGGGGCTTTGGCTGTTCGCATGTCCTCGCGGCGCTGAGTTATCTGGCGCAGCGACAGAAGCGCGCCGTGAGCTTCTGGTTGGACTTGGCAGATGCGCAGCGGCAGCGACATCGCATTTTGCGCTTGGCGGGGACGAATGGCGACGGCGCAATCTACATCACGACGCGCCCACTCAAGGACGTCGCGTAATCACCAAGACAAAAAGGACGGCAGTGTTCAACATCGCCGTCCTTTTTTGTTCTCATTACGCGTTTTCGAGCGCGCGTTCGCGGGCTTTCTGATCGCGCATCCGCAGTTCGTTATTCAGGATACGCTTGCGCACTCGCAAACTCTCCGGCGTCACTTCGAGCAGTTCGTCTTCTGCCAAGAACTCGATGTAATCGTCCAAACTCAGCGCGCGCGTCACCTTGAGTTTGATGTCGTCGGCGTAATTCTTTGTGCGCACCGCGGTCAAGTGCTTGCTTTTGCACACATTGATGGCAAGGTCTTCCGGGCGGATATGTTCGCCGACGACCATGCCTTCATAGACTTCTGTTCCCGGTTCGATGATGAACGTGCCGCGCTGCTGCAAATCGACCATTGCGTAGGTCGTCGATGGACCTGCTTCAAAGGCGATTAAGCTGCCGAACTGACGTCCCGGAATGCTCCCCGCGAGCGGTTCATAGCCATGAAAGATGCTGTGAATCTGCCCCATGCCGCTCGTCGCGGTGAGCAGCTTCGCGCGGAAGCCGAGCAGCCCGCGCGTCGGCACAAGGTACTTGAGGTACGTCGTGCCGTTTTCGGTCGAGATGTCGATCATCTGACCGCGCCGCGCGCCGAGCATTTCCACGACAACGCCCGTGAGTTCGTCCGCCACATCGACATGGACTTCCTCGACTGGTTCGAGCATTTCACCGGTTTCCGGGTCGCGGCGATAAATAACTTCCGGCTTGCTCACCTCGAATTCGTAGCCTTCGCGACGCATCGTCTCGATCAAAATGCCGAGGTGCAGTTCACCGCGTCCGCTGACGATAAACTTCTCCGGCGACTCGCCGTCCTGCACGCGGAGCGCAAGGTTGCTGCGGGTTTCGTTGTACAGGCGTTCGCGCAGTTTGCGCGACGTGCCCATCCCAACTTTGCCCTCACGCCCGGCGACGGGCGACGTATTGATGCCAAACGTCATTCGGACGGTCGGTTCCTCGACGAGGATCGGGGGCAGGGGATTCGCGTTTGCAGGATCGGCGATGGTGTCGCTGATGCCCAAGCTGTCCAGCCCGCCAAGCGCGATCAGGTCGCCCGCTTCGACTTCGTTCGCTTCAACCTTGTGCAGGTTGAAGAAGGTGAACAGGTAAGTGATATTGCCATTGAAGCGTTCGCCGCTCGGCGTGATACGCACGACCGGCATACCCTTGCGGATGACGCCCGACATCAAGCGCCCGACCCCGATCTGCCCCTTGTAATTGTCGTACTCGATGTTGGTGATGAGCAGTCGCGCCGGTTCGTCCGCGTTGATGACCGGCGGCGGGACTTCGTTCAAGATCGTTTCGAACAGCGGGGTCAGGTCGTCGGCAAGCGAGTCCGCTTGATACCCCGCGCGTCCCTCCATGCCGATGGCATAGACCACCGGGAAGTTCGCCTGTTCGTCGGACGCGCCTAGTTCGATGAACAAATCGAACGTTTCGTTGAGCGCCTTCTCCGGGTTGGCGTGTGGGCGATCCACTTTGTTGATGACGACGATGATGCGCAGCCCGGCGGCAAGTGCTTTGCGCAGCACAAACCGCGTCTGCGGCATGGGACCTTCGACGGCATCGACCAAGAGCAGCGCGCCATCGACCATGTTTAAGACACGCTCTACTTCACCGCCGAAATCCGCGTGACCGGGAGTATCGACGATGTTGACCTTCACCTTGTCCCAGATGACCGCCGTGTTTTTCGCGAGAATCGTGATGCCGCGTTCGCGTTCAAGCGTATTCGAGTCGAGAATGCGTTCACCCGCCGCTTCCGCGTTACGGAAGACTTTGGTCTGCTTGAGCATCCCATCGACGAGTGTTGTCTTGCCATGATCAACGTGAGCGATGATCGCAATGTTGCGAATATCGGCGCGTGTCTGTGTCACAGTTACCCTTTTGGACTCAATGGATGGATTACCCATCGATTCTAGCAGGGAAATGTTAAGGGAAATAGGGGGATTTGTGGGGAGAAGCGCAGGACGCACGCTTCTCCCCCTGCATGTGCTAACGGACGCCGAGCAAAACCTCGACCGTCAGTTGATCCAAACGTTCGTACGCCAAGCCCTTGGCGGCGATTCCGTCGCGGTCGAATTCAACAGCCTTCAAGCGCTCGGCTTTTTCAGGCGTGAAGCCGTTGCTCAGGTAATCGAATTCGCCATCGTTCGCGTTGACTTCTGCCAGCAGCGCTTTGATTTCTGCGTCAGCGTTCCAGCGCGCCGCTTTTTCCTTGAGGATCAGATACGTCTTCATGCAGCCGCGCGCGAAATCGCGGACGCCGTCGTAGTCCTCGGTGCGGTAAGCATGCGCGTCAAAGTGGCGGCTGCCGCTGTAGCCCACGTCTTCAAGGAACTTGACGAGGAAGAAGTTCTGTTTGAGCATGACCGAACCGAAGCGGAAATCCTGATCGTAGCGTCCGAACAACTGATCGTTCAGGTCGATGTGGAACAGTTTGCCCGCATCCCACGCTTGCGCAACCGCATGCGCGAAATTCAAGCCCGCCATGTGTTCGTGGGCGACTTCCGGGTTCACGCCGACCATTTCCGGGTGGTCGAGTGTCGCGATGAAACCGAGCATCGCACCAGTGGTCGGCAGGTAAATGTCGCTGCGCGGCTCATTCGGCTTGGCTTCCAGCGCGACTTTCAAGTCGTAGCCCTGTGACCGGATGTAATCGGTGACGAAATTGATCCCTTCACGCAGTCGCTTGACCGAGTCCGCCGGGCTCTTGCTGGCGTCGGTTTCCGTCCCCTCGCGTCCACCCCACATGACATAGACTTTCGCGCCCATATCGACGCCAATGTCGATGCAGCGCAGTGTCTTCTGGAGCGCGTAGGCGCGGACTTTCGGGTTGTTCGACGTGAACGCGCCATCGCGGAAAATCGGGTGCGAGAACAGATTCGCCGTCGCCATTGGCATCTTCACGCCGGTGTCGCTGAGCGCCTGTTTGAAGTCGCGGATGATACGGTCTTGTTCGGCAGCGGGTGTGCCAATCGGGATCAGGTCGTCGTCATGATAGTTGACGCCATACGCACCGACTTCTGCGAGCAAGTGGACGATTTCGACGGGCGAGATTGCTGGACGCACAGGCGGACCAAACGGATCTCGCCCCACATTGCCGACCGTCCACAAACCAAATGTGAACTTATGTTCGGGGCGAGGCAGGTAGTCAGACATGAGCTTCAGTTCCTTTCAAAGAGTTACATTTTCTCATGCTCAACTATATCCAATCCAGCGGTTTTTCGCGATGCGTCCGACCGGAAATTGAGGATTGAAAGCAGTACGCCGACGACAATCAGCGCGCTGCCGATCCACAGAGTGCGCGTCATCGTCTGGTTGAGCACAAGGACGCTTAGCAGCACGCCGACCAGCGGCTGTGCGAAGAAGAACAGCGACGCAATCGACGCATCCACCAGCGCGAATGCCCGATTCCACATCCACATGGCAACAGCGGTCGAGATCACGCCTAAGTAGGCGATTCCGAGCAGCACGCCGACCGTGATTTCGCCGAGCGGACGACTGCCGAGTTCCACAACGGATGCCGGGAGTGTGATTATCATCCCGCCAATAATCGCAAACAGCGACACCACGAGCGTGTCGAACTGCGCGCTGACCCGACGCACCAGCACCGAGTACAACCCCCATGTGACCGCTGCGACTGCCAGCGCCGCATCGCCGATGAAGGTCTCCGAACTGAAATTGATATTTGCCGGATCGATGATGATGATGACGCCAACGGTCGCGAGCAGTACTGCTGCGATATGCTGGAGTTTCAGCTTTTCGCGCAAGATGAGCGCCGCAAAGACGAGAATAAAGGCGGGCGATGCGCTCGTGATGAGCGTTCCGTTGACCGCAGTCGATTTATCTGTGCCGACAAACTGCGCACCAACGCTGATCCCGAAGCCGACAATGCCAACGCCAAGCAAGGTGAGCAGTTGGCGGCGGTTGGGGTAGGCGGTTCCGCGCAGTCTGCGGGCAATAATGCCCAGAATGATCGCTGCGATGACGAGGCGGATCGTCAGCAAAGTGAACGGCGGGATCGTGTCCAGAACAATGTCTGAGACGACATACATCCCGCCCCAAATGGCGGCGGCGGTCAGCCCGAAGAATGCCCCTTGAATCATCTGATTTCCTTAGGTTTTTTGCTTGCCACTCAAAATTAATTGAATGACATTAATTGCTTGTAACTTTCTTTAACGCCAGTATACTTGCTTTAGCTGGTTTTGTTTCTAACTGCACAGCCAACTTAATGGAGCGGTGGAATGAACACTTCAAGAAGATTCGTGATCCTCGTAATGGTCTTGGCGGTTGGTCTGCTTTTGGGTGCGTCACTCGTGAGCGCACAAGAGGGGACGGTCATCCGCATCGCGTCGCAGAGCCCGCTGTCAGGTCCGCAGTCGGTACTCGGAACGGGAATTCGCAACGGCGTCGAACTGGCAATCGATCAGTTGTCGGGTCCGCTCAATGACCTCGGCTATACGGTCGAGTTCGTCCCGTTTGATGATCAAGCGACGCCAGATGTGGGTGTGGCGAATGCACAGAATATCGTCAACGACGCCGCGATCCTCGCCGTCGTCGGTCACCTGAACAGTGGTGTGGCGCTGCCCTCGTCTGAGGTCTACAACGACAACGACCTCGTGATGGTGTCGCCCGCGAACACGAATGTGAACATTACGGATCGCGGCTACCCGACTGTCAACCGTATCTGCGGACGCGATGACGCGCAGGGCGCAGCCGGGGCGCAGTTCGCCGCGAGCATTGAAGGTGTCGAGTCGGTCTACATCCTCCATGATACGACCGCTTATGGTCTGGGCGTCGCCGAATTCTTCCAAGCCGAAGCCGAAGCGCAGGGTCTGGTTGTCCTCGGTTTCGAAGGCACGGAAGAAGCAGCCAATTTTGAAGGCATCATTCAGCCGATCCTCGCGCTTGATCCCGATCTGATTTACTTCGGCGCGATCTACTCGCAGAGCGGTATTTTCATCAATCAGGCGCGGACTGCCGGTTACGCCGGGTTCTTCGTCGGTCCCGATGGCTTCGATTCGTCTGAATACTCGGAACTGGCAGGCGATGCGGGCGTCGGCACGTACTACACAACCGTCGCTGCCCCGGTGACGATTTACCCGGATGCGGCAGACTTCGCCGCCGCGTATGAAGAACGTTACGGTGAACCGCCGCAGCCGTTCGGCGCGCAGGCGTACGACTCCACTGGTATCGTGCTGCAAGCGATTGCCAGCCTGATCGAAGCCAACGGCACGCTGCCGACACGCGCGGAAGTTGCCGAAGCGGTGCGCGCGACGACAGAATATGCAGGCATCACCGGCACGTACACGTTCGATGACAATGGCGACCCGGAAATCGGGCAGTACTACATTCTGGAAGTCGGCTCGGCTGACCCTGCCGAATGGAACAACAACTCGCTGCTGTCCTCGCAGGAAATCCCGTCTCCGTTGGCGGCGATGGAGATGATGGGTTCGTAACCCTAATTGATGCTCGTCCGGCGGTGGCGTGGTTCTCGCGTCACCGCCTTTTTTCTAAATCACGCTGGAGTCCTCTATGAGTTCAGAAACACTGAACCCATCGCAAGCCGATGGCATCACCAACGCGGCTGGAGATCTGCCATTCCGGCGGCTGCGCGATAGTTTCCCGGTACGTTTCATCTTGTACCCGCTCGGACAGATGATCCTCTTTGTCGCCGTGGCGGCAGGTATATTGACGCTGCTGGCGGTTTTGCTCGCCATCCTCGTTCCAGAGCCACGCCCGAATATTGTCTTGATGGATCAGGTTGCCAAGCAGCTTCCCGGCATGATCATCAGCGGCATCAGCATCGGTTTCGTTTACTCGATGGTGGCGCTCGGATACACTCTGGTCTATGGCGTGCTCAAGTTCATCAATTTTGCGCACAGCGAAATCTTCATGGTGGGGTCGGTGATCGGTTTTGAAGTCATCCGCCGCATCAGCGACGCCGGACACATTCAGGCATGGCACCCCGTGCTGCTGGTGATGACCATCGTCGGGGCGGGTATGCTCGTGAGCGGCTTGCTTGCGGTCGGCATCGAGCGGGTTGCATACCGACCACTGCGGAATGCGCCGCGCCTTGTCCCCCTGATTACTGCCATCGGCATCTCGTTCTTTTTGATCGATTTCGTGCGCGCCGTCATGGCGATCACGCGGAACGACTTCAACTTGACTTATCCGACGGGTGAACTGCCGTACTTGCGCACACCGATCCCCGTCGATTTTGGCGGAAACATCGTGAATGTGCGCATCACCTCGATCATCATCGTGATTGCCGCCGTCATCATGCTGATCATCCTCAACTACTTCGTGAACGGGACAAAGCTCGGACGCGGCATTCGTGCCGTGTCGCAAGATCGGACGACGGCGGGTTTGATGGGCATCAATGTCAACCGCATGATCTCGATCACGTTCTTTGTTGGCGGAGCGTTGGGCGGCGCGGCGGGCGCGTTGTTCGGCTTGAATGTCGGCACGGTTACGCCGTATGTAGGCTTCATCCCCGGCTTGAAGGCGTTCACGGCGGCGGTACTCGGCGGGATCGGCAATGTCACGGGCGCGCTGCTTGGCGGGTTGACGCTTGGCATGGTCGAATCGTTCCTAAACGGCGTGCTCGTGTACTTCCCGGCGTTAGGTCAGCGCTATACAGATATTTTCGCCTTCTCCGTACTGATCTTGATCCTGATCTTCCGACCCAGCGGCTTGTTGGGTGAGCGCGTGGACGAGAAGGTGTAACGATGGCGACGACACAAGCTTCACAAAGTTCGTGGTCGGTCTTCCGCGATTGGTTCAAACAGCCGACGGTCGCAGGGGCGGCAATCGTGCTGTATCTCGCCATTGTCATCGTCACCCTGCTGTCGCTGGATCGCGGGAATCTGTTGTTCCCGCTGTACAGCACGCTTGTCTTCCCGCCTTTCATCCTGTCGCCGCTGGTGATTTTGTCGTCGCCGCTCAGCAACCGCCTGAAGGTGACTCTGATCCTGCTGCTGATCCTCATCGCTATGCCGATCATTGGCATTTACGACAGCAGCTACCTTGAACTGACCATCCAGATTTGCATCTTCGCGGGCTTGGCGCTCGGCTTGAACATCGTCGTCGGGTTCGCGGGTCTGCTCGACCTCGGCTATATCGCCTTTTTCGCGGTTGGTGCGTACATCTGGGCGATGTTCACCTCAAGCGCCGATACCATCTTCAATGTCAATGGGTGGCTCGTGCCCGGTTGGGCGTTCTTTGTGTTCCTGTTCATCGGGGTGGGGTTGGCGGCGCTCGTCGGCATCCTGCTCGGCTTGCCGGTGCTGCGTCTACGCGGGGATTATCTGGCGATTGTCACGCTTGGTTTTGGCGAAATGATCCGCGTGCTGGCACGTAATGCCGACCAACCTGTGAATATCACCAACGGGTCGCAAGGGCTTTTGAACGTCGGACATCCACCGCTGCCACAGTTTTGGGTCGATTTCGTCGGCTCGGTTGCCAATGTGTTGGGGATCAGGATCGCGGGCAACCTTGAGCCGCTCGCACAGCAGTTGATCTTCTATTTTATCGCAGTGGTTATCCTCGGCGTGATCATCCTTGCTGCACGGCGACTCGACAATTCGGCTATTGGGCGCGCGTGGACGGCGATCCGCGAAGACGAAGTCGCCGCAATTGCGATGGGCGTACCGCTGGTGAAGATGAAGCTGCTGGCGTTCGCGACGGGCGCATCGTTCGCGGGTGCAATCGGCGTGCTCTATGCCGCCAAGCAAACGTTTGTCAGCCCGGAGAGTTTCAGCCTGATCCAGTCGATCAGCATCCTTGCGATGGTCATCGTCGGTGGTTTGGGCGGAATTCGCGGCGTGCTGCTCGGCGCGATCATCGTAACTCTCTTGAATCTGCAAGTCCTCAAGAACCTGTCACTCCAGCTCAACGCGCTGCGCAATGTTGACTACGTGGTGCCGCTGATCAATTTCCATATCAAGGATTGGCCCACGCAGCTTGAGCCTGCTAAATATGAACGCCTCGTCTTCGGCTTACTGCTGGTGTTGATGATGCTTTTCCGCCCGGCGGGGCTGCTGCCCGAACCACGTCGTAAGCTCGAATTGGAAGAGACTAAGCACGCCAAGACGGCGGAAACGCCAGTTGTCACGGCGGATACCCCGGAGACTAGATGATGCTGCTAGAAGTTAACAATCTGGTCAAATCATTCGGCGGTATTCGTGCAGTGCGCGATATCAGCTTGAGCATCCCCGAAGGGAGCATTTGCTCGATCATCGGTCCAAATGGCGCGGGCAAAACCACGCTGTTTAATCTTTTGACCGGCATTTATAAGCCGGACTCCGGCAAATTGATGTTCAACGGGCGTTCGTTGATCGGGCTGCGTCCTGATCAAGTCAATGCAGCCGGGATCGCCCGCACGTTCCAGAGCATCCGACTGTTCTCGAATATGACTGTGCTCGAAAACGTCATGGTGGGGATGCACTCCCGGCTCAACGTATCGCTGTGGCAAACCCTGCTGCGCGTACCGAGCTTTTCCAAGCAGGAAGATCATGTCCGGTCTTACTCACGTGAACTCCTGCACTTCGTGGGGTTGGCAGGGAAGGGCGATGAACTGAGCCGCAACCTGCCCTATGGTGATCAGCGCCGGGTCGAAGTGGCGCGCGCGCTCGCCAGCAGTCCGAAGCTGATTCTGCTCGACGAGCCGACGGCAGGCATGAACCCGCAGGAGAGTGACGACGCAACGGCGTTGTTCCGCCGTGTGCGCGATGAGTTGAACGTGACCGTCGTCTTGATTGAACACGACATGCGCGTAGTTATGGAGATCAGCGAACACATCACCGTCCTCGACTACGGCGAAAAGATCGCCGAAGGCAAACCAGCCGAAATCCGCGCCAACCAGCGCGTGATCACCGCGTATCTCGGTCGCCGCGCGGCGGGTGCGGGGAAAGAAACGGAGGTCGGCAGTGGCAGCCCTGCTTGAGCTACACGAGCTACACACGTACTACGGTCAGATTCATGCGCTAAAGGGCATCACGCTGACGGTCAACGAGGGTGAAATCGTCACACTCGTCGGCGCGAACGGCGCGGGCAAATCGACGACTTTGCGCACGATCAGCGGCATTGTCAAAGGGCGGCGCGGAAGCGTGAAACTGCGTGGCAAAGAGATCAACGGAATGCGCATGCATGAGGTCACAGCGCTCGGCGTCGGGCATGTGCCCGAAGGTCGGCGAATCTTCCCTTTGCTCACCGTCCGCGAGAATCTTGAAATTGGCGCATGGAATGTGCAAGACCGTGCCTTAATCACCGAGCGTATGGAGCGGATGTTTACCCTGTTCCCCCGCTTGCGCGAACGTGCCTTCCAGAAAGGTGGGACACTTTCCGGCGGCGAACAGCAGATGCTCGCCATTGCCCGTGCGCTTATGTCAGACCCGCAGGTGCTCTTGCTCGACGAACCGTCGATGGGCTTAGCGCCGGTGTTGGTCGAAGCGATCTTCGACATCATCGTGCAGATCAACCGCGAAGGCAAAACCGTGCTGCTGGTCGAGCAAAATGCGCTCATGGCGCTGGAAGTGGCGCATCGGGGTTATGTTCTGCAAACTGGTGAGGTTGTGCTGACCGATAGCGCCAAATCCCTGCTCGAAAACGACCTTGTGCGTAAGGCATACCTCGGCGAACCTTAGTCACGGCGTAACACGATGAAATCCGTAGAAAGGGGCGTTCGCCGGTTGGCGACACGCCCTTTTTTTGAAATTGCTAGCTTGTGATTTGCTGCCAACACTGCTATTTTAATCGGACAATTGTGTGCCAAATTCGTTCACCGTAGCTACGCCTAACAAGCTTCAGAACAGACAGCCAAGCATAGGAAACAGGCATGTCAGTCAACCAACTAACCGGAAAAGAGATTGACGACTATGTTCTTGAGGAGCGAATCGGTCGTGGCGCGACGGCGGATGTTTACCGCGCGCGCCAGAAATCAGTCAAGCGGCAGGTCGCGATCAAGATCATCAACCCGCACTACAATCTTGACGACCAAGCGACGTTCCGGCAGCGGTTTGAGAGAGAGGCAAAGATCATTGCCTCTCTTGAGCACATCCACATCTTGCCCGTGCACGACTACGGCGTTACCCATGATGGAATCGCCTATCTGGTGATGCGCCTGTTGCGCGGCGGTTCCCTCGACGAGTTAATCGCCAAAGCGCCGTTGACGCTGGAGCGAGCCCTTGCCCTGTTCAGCCAAATTGCATCGGCAGTGCACTACGGTCACGAACGCGGCATCATTCATCGCGACATTAAACCGACCAATATCCTCCTTGACGAGTTCGGGAACGCCTACGTTACCGATTTCGGGCTGGCAAAGTTCGCCGATCACCCGTCGATCAGCTTGACCAAGAGCGGCTACATCGTCGGCGCTCCCGCGTATTGCTCCCCGGAGCAGCTCCGTGATCTAGAGGTTGACCGCCGTTCGGATGTCTACAGCCTCGGCGTTCTGCTCTATACCATGCTGGTGGGACATCCTCCCTACGCGAAGATCACCGACGGTGTGCTGGATATTATCGACAAGCAGATCAATGTGCCCCCGCCGCCGCCATCGACTTACCGTGCGGGATTGCCCGCAGAGATCGAAGAGCTGATCTTGTGTGCGCTGGAAAAGAACCCGTCTGACCGCTTCGTAAGCGCGCAGGCGATGCTCGACGCGCTCACCGCGTGGTCCGGGGGACAACCGATCCCGGTCGTGACGTCTGCGTCGATTGCGGTTGCCCCTGTCACCGCAGCGCCCGTCCTCCAGCAGAATCGTGCCGCCGAGCATCCACTCTTGCGCCTGTACGTCGTTGGCACTGTCGGCGTGATTCTACTGCTGGTGCTGCTGTTTGCGCTGTCACAGGTGATCGGCAGGAGCGGCTTTGGATCAACTACTCCGAGTTACACGATTGACGACAACGAACGCGGCTTAATAGGGGATACAGTTCCGTCTGAAGGCGAAATCCGGCTTGCGCAAGCGCGGCTAGGCGCGGATGGCTTCGTCGCCTACATCGCCTGTACAGCTTCAACCCAGATTCATGCGTCCCGCGCACGCGCGATGACTGATTTACTCGCGCAGCATAACATTCCGCTTCGATTGTACGATGCCCAGATGGATCGCTTGCTGCAAGCCGATTTGATCGAGCGCGCGTTGGACGAGGGTGCACAGGCGATTGTCGTCTGCCCGCTGGACGATGATGTCATGGTGACCGCGCTGCTCCGTGCCGATAGCCAGCATGTGCCGGTGGTCTTCACCGCGCCGGTGAATACCAGCATGGACGCGGTCATGATCGATGCCGACAATCGCTATATTGGTGCGCAGGTCGGACGAGAAGCGGGGCGCGTGATCCAGCAGGAGTTAGGCGGGAACGCTTCCGTTGTCACGCTTGGCTACTCGCAGTTCTCGTCGAGCATTGATCGGATCGAGGCGATGAGTGCCGGTATGCTGGAGGTTGCGCCTGCGGCGCAGATCGTCGGGGTTTATGAAACCAATGCGACCCGTGAGGGCGGCTACGAAACGATGAGTCGTGTGCTTGATGATGGCGTCGCGTTCGACGTGATTCTGTGCATCAGCGACGCGACTGCTTATGGCGTGATCCTTGCGCTGGAAGAAGCAGGTATACCGCCGGGCGACGTGCGCATCTTCAGCGTGAACGGCGAATCGCTTGCGCAGCAGTACATCCAAGATAATCATTATCTGCGGGCGAGCATTGAAGTCCCCGGCAGTGAGATCGCCCAGATTGCCGTCAATGCGGTACTCAAGCTGTTGGGCGACGGCGCACTGCCGCAGTACATCGTCTTATCGCATGGTCAGTTGCTCACCCGTGAATCGCTGGAATCCGGTTCGTAGGACTGCTACACTAGAGGGGCGATTTCCTGAAAGGACAGCAGAATGCGCATTACGGTTTGGAATGAAGGCAGGCACGAAAAACACAACGAACGGGTGAAAGCAGTTTATCCCGAAGGTATTCACACAGTGATCGCGCAAGGTCTGCGCGAACACGGTTTTGACCATGTGACGACGGCAACGCTGGATGAACCGGAACACGGGCTGACCGCCGAAGTACTGGCGCAGACGGATGTGCTGACATGGTGGGGACATATGGCACATGGTGATGTCAGCGATGAGGTTGTCCAGCGCGTATACGAGCGGGTCATGGATGGCATGGGCTTGATCGTGCTGCATTCGGGTCACCACTCGAAAATCTTCAAGAAACTGATGGGCGTCAATGCCGATCTCAAATGGCGCGAGGCAGGCGAAAAAGAACGGCTGTGGGTCGTCAACCCGGCGCACCCCATTGCCGAGGGACTGCCTGATTTCTTCGAGCTTCCCCATGAGGAAATGTACGGCGAACCGTTCGGCATCCCCGAACCCGATTCACTCGTCCTTGTCAGTTGGTTTCAAGGCGGCGAAATCTTCCGCAGCGGGTGCTGTTTCTATAGGGGGCGCGGCAAGGTGTTCTACTTCCGCCCCGGTCACGAGACGTATCCTACGTACTATCACCCGATGATCAAGAAAGTGATCGCCAACGGGGTGCGCTGGGCTGCCCCCACGCATGGTCCGCGCGTTTTCGTGGAAAATCGCACGATCCCGCTGGAACCCATTCCAGAATCCTAGTGAGGCGGGGCGCGGGAACGCGCCCCATAGTTCCGACAGCCATACGCAGCACTGGAGCACGGTCATGTACCGCTACAATCGCAGCTACACCGGGGCACTGCGGGGCGCGATCCTCGACTGGGCAGGAACGACGGTCGATTATGGATGCGTCGCCCCGGCAGAGGTGTTCGTCGAGGTCTTCTTAGGGCAGGGTGTGCCGCTGACTATTGGCGAGGCGCGCGCCCCGATGGGCATGGGCAAGAAAGATCACATCCGGGCTGTCACGCGGATGCCGAGTGTGGCGGGGCGCTGGCGCAGCATCAAAGGCGCGGAGCCGACAGAGGACGATGTTGATGCCATGTATCAGGAATTTGCCGGAAAGCAGTTGGCGATTCTTGAGTCGTACAATACGCTGATTCCGGGTGTGCTCGAGAGCATCGCCGCGTTTCGTGACCGGGGGATGAAGATCGGGACGACGACCGGCTATACCCGCGAAATGATGGACATTGTCGCCCGCAGCGCCGCCGCTCAAGGTTATGTGCCGGATGCGATTGTTAGTTCGACCGACGTGCCGCACAGCCGACCCTCGCCAGCAATGCTCTTGCAGAACGCAATCATGCTCGACCTCTACCCGATGGAAGCAGTCGTGAAGATCGGCGATACAGTCGCCGACATCGACGAGGGATTGAACGCGGGCACATGGGTGATCGCACTGGCGCAAACGGGCAACGAATTGGGTTTGACGCAGATCGAGGTCGCGGCGCTGCCCCCGGAAATTTTGAACCGTCGCTTGGCTGAGATTTCCGAGCGTTTATATCGCGCGGGCGCGCATTACGTGGTGAACAGCATCGGGGATGTAGTTCCCGTATTGGACGAAATCGACGCACGATTGAAAAGGGGAGAGCGTCCGTGACAGTACTTCAATCCTTGTTGGACTTTGCGCTCGATGCGACGTGGCAAGCCGGGCGGGTTACGCTGCGCTATTTTCAGGCGGGCGTTGCGGTCGAACGCAAAGGCGACGATACGCCGGTGACGATGGCAGATCGCGAGTCCGAGCAGCATTTACGCAGTTTGATCAGCCGCTACTACCCGGATCACGGCATCGTCGGGGAAGAATTCGGTGAACAGGTCGGGAAGACCGACTACCGCTGGATCATCGACCCGATTGACGGTACAAAATCTTTCATCAGTGGTTTCCCAACTTATGGCTGCCTGCTGGCGCTGGTCGAGCGGGATCGTCCGCTGATCGGCGTTGCGCACTTTCCGGCGCTTGGCGAAACGGTGTATGCCGCGTTAGGCGGGGGGTGCTACTGGAACGGACGGCGCGCCCGCGTCTCGCTGCTCGGCAAACTGGCGGATGCGACCTTGCTCGGCAGTGAGATCAGCCGCGATTGGGGCGATCACGTCAGCGCATGGCAGCGCTTGAACATGGCGACCTACATTCAACGCACATGGGGCGACTCGTACGGTTACGCAATGATCGCCACCGGACGCGCCGAAATCATGATCGATCCCAAGATGCACATCTGGGACTCTGCGCCATTCGGCGTGATTCTGCCGGAAGCCGGAGGCACGTTCACCGATTGGCAGGGGAACGCCACGATCACCTCAGTGCAGACTGTCGCCACCAATGGCGCGTTGTTCGAGCCGGTGATCGGCTTGATTAACCAAAAGCCGGAATAACCCGCTAGCGCGATAGGTCGCGCGCCCACGCAATCGTGTCGCGCATGCCCTCGGTAAACGGCACGCACGCTTCCCAGTTGAGTAAGCGACGTGCCTTCGCAACATCTGCGACCGAGAGGCGAATATCGCCGGGCTGCGCGGGATGATGGCGAATGTCGTAGCCTGTGCGCGCGCGGTCAAAGCTCGTCAGCACCAAGTCGCACAGTTGATTGACGCTGGTCGCGCTGCCTGACCCCAAGTTGATGACTTCGCCATACGCCGCCGGGTTGTCGATGGCATCCGCCCATGCGCGGGCAATATCGCTCACGTGGACGAAATCGCGTGCCTGTTCGCCATCCGAATGGATGTTGATCGGTTCGCCGCGCAGTACGTTGCCCAAGAAGATCGCGAAGACACCCTGATAGGCGTTCGTCAGGCTTTGCCGGACGCCATAGACGTTGAACATGCGAAACGAGGTCACCTTGAACTCATAGTCGAGGTCTTTGCGCTGACTGGCGAGATGCACATAGCGTTCGGCGGCATATTTGGTCACGCCGTAGTAGGACACCGGATCTGGGGGCGCGGTTTCGGGAGTCGGCACGGTCAGCGGGTTGCCGTAGATCGTCATCGAACTGGCAAACAACAGGCGTGGGACACGGTGAGCGGCACAGGCTTTCAAGACGTTGATCGTTCCGAGGGTGTTCACGTTGAGGTCGGCGGCGGGATCGAGATACGACAGGCGAATCGAGGCTTGCCCGGCGATGTGGCACACCGCATCAATGCCTTGCTCAACAGCAGCGAACACTGCCGCTTCGTCGCGCACATCCCCGTGTATGAACTCGGCGCGCGGATTGAGATACTCGGCTCGACCGGTCGATAGATTGTCGTAGACGATGACCTTACTGCCGCGCGCGATCAGCAGATCAACGAGGTGACTGCCGATGAAACCCGCGCCGCCAGTGACAAGGATCCGCTGTGTCATTGTATATTCTGCCTTCTACATATGCTTGGTTTGTGCTGCGGAGCGCGTGTGATCATAACGCAAATCGGGCGAAGTGCGTTAATATCGACAGTCGAATCTTACACCGAGGCATGAGCGATGGCATTTTCAGCATGGTATCGGGCGGCGCGCCCACGCACCTTGACGGCGACTTACGTTCCATTAGGGTTGGCGGCGGTGATCGCCGTGCAGCAGGGCGTTTTCGACCTTGTGCGCTTCGTCCTATCCTTGATCGGCGCGCTGCTCCTGCAAATTGCGGCGAATCTGATCAACGAATATTGGGACTACCGGCGCGGCGCGGACACGCTCAAGCAGGCGGGGCAGGGGATGATCATCAAGGAAGGCGTCCTGAGTCCGCAGCGTGTCCTGATCGGCGCGATCTTGACCGTCGTCGCCGGGTCGCTGATCGGTTTGTATCTCCTCACGCAGAGCGGGTGGCTGCTGCTGTGGATCGGGTTGGGCGGCGTTCTGGTGGTGATCACCTACACGGCAGGTCCTTTCCCGCTGGCATACAACGGTTTAGGCGAAGCTGCCGTTTTCATCTTCATGGGTCCTCTGATGGTATTAGGCGCGTATTATGTCATGGCGCGCGAATTTAACTGGACGCCCGTTATCGCAGCGATCCCGATTGGCTTCATGGTCGCGGCGATCCTACACGCGAACAATGTCCGTGACATCGACGCGGATCGCGCGGTCAACAAGCGAACGCTCGCGGTGCTGCTCGGTCTGCGGGCAGCGCGGATCGAGTATCTGGTGCTGGTTGGCGGCGCGTATGCTGCCGTAGTGATCATGATCCTGCTCGGTGTGATGCCGGTCACGACGCTGCTGGTGCTGATCACCGCGCCGGAAGCCGCCAAGCTCATTCAGATTATCAACACGAGCCGGGATACTGCGCTGCTCCATCAAGCACAGGGGCGCACAGCGAAGCTGCACGGGCAGTTCGGCTTGTGGTTGGTGATCGGGTGGGCAATCTGGTTGGTGGCGCAGGCGATTCTCTAAAGCCGGTTCTTGTCAGGTGCGAAAGCTGCCCCTATAACGAAGCCATAGTTCGTTTGGACGAGGCATCCCACCGTGTCCCCTCCCCGAATTCAGGGAGGGGAGATACCAGCGTAAGCCGAGCCTACACGTACCGCTGGCGGATGTTGGGGATTAGGTAGCTGTCGAAGGCACTGGTCAGGTCGTAATCGGGCTGCCAATCCCAATCCGCGCGTGCCTGCGAATCATCCACCTGCGCAGGCCATGTATCGACAATGCTCTGACGGCGCGTATCCGGCGTAAACGTGATCTGTGCATTCGGGAAATCGCGCTGGACAATGCTGGCGACCTCCCCGGCGCTTGGGCTGAAACTGGTCACGTTGTAGACGTGGCGCGTCAGCCGCTCGACGGGCGCGTTTGCCAGCAGCAGGAGTGCTTTGATCGCGTCCGGCATCGCCATGAATGGGATGCGCGTTTCCTCACGCACAAAGCAGTGATACTGTTCTCCCTGTGCCGCCGCGTGGATCATTTCCGGCGCGTAGTCGCTGGTACCGCCGGAGGGCAGCGTAAACGCGCTGATCAGACCGGGGAAGCGAATCGCCCGAAAATCGACCAAGTATGGCTCCGGGGTCGCGGCGAGCCGCCGGTAGTGATGCGAATAGTAACGCCCCAGATGCTCGCAGTAGAGTTTGTTGCAACCGTACATCGTCGTTGGGTTGCAGAAGTCTTCTTCCCCGACCGGCGGGGCGGCGGCTTTCGCGTCGAGTGTCGGGATGCCGTAGACCGCAATCGAACTGGGAAACAGGAACTTGACCCGCTCACCGATCAGACGTGACTGTTCAATCGCCAGATGAAGCAGATTAATCGTCCCTTCGACGTTGACGCGATGGGCGGCTTCCGGCGTGATCTCCGCGCGCGTGGAGAGCAGCGCCGCCAAATGGTAAATACTGCCGATTTCGTAGCGGCTCATGATGCGCTGGAGCATGTCTTGGTCGAGGATGTCGCCGATGACCGCCGCTTTGACCTTCGGACGCAGCGAGTCGTGCAGCTCCATGACATCGAGCGCGACGATATTGGTTTCACCCATTTGCGCGAGGCGGTCGATCAAGCCATGACCGACTTCGCCGTTTGCACCGGTGACGAGGACAGCGCGACGCCTCATGACAGCACCCCTAACTGCTTGCCGACTTTCTCGAATGCGGCAAGCGCCTGCTCTAAATCACTTTGCGAATGGGCGGCAGTGTTCATCACGCGGATGCGCGCTTTGCCTTTGGCGACGGTCGGGTAACCGATTGCCATCGCGAACACCCCATTGGCAAGAAGCTGCTTGCTGAACTCCTGTGCCAATGGGGCTTCGCCGAGCATGACCGGGATAATCGGTGTCTCGCTGCTGCCGATGTCGAAGCCGAGACGCTTCATCTCCTGCTTCATCAGGTTGGCATTCGCCCACAGGCGAGTCACCAGTTCGTCCGAGCTTTCGAGCATATCGACCGCTTCGAGGCAGGCGGCGACATCCGGGACGGTCATCGCGCTGGAGAACAGGAACGGACGCCCGCGCTGCCGCAGCCAGTCGATGATCACCTGTTTGCCGGCGACGATCCCGCCCACCACGCCGAACGCTTTGCTCATCGTGCCGACCTCGACATCGACCTGACCGTGCAAGCCGAAGTGATCGACAATGCCGCGCCCGCCGCGTCCCAACACGCCTTCGCCGTGTGCGTCATCGACCATAAGCAGGATGCTGTGCTCCTGCGCGACTTTGAGCAAATCGGGCAGGGGAGCGATGTCGCCATCCATGCTGAACACGCCATCTGACACAATCAAACGGCGGTTGTATTCGGTCGTCTCGGCGATTTTGCGCTGTAGATCGTCAACGTTGTTGTGCTCGTAGGAGACAATCGTCGCGCGGCTAAGCCGACAGCCGTCGATGATACTCGCGTGATTCAGTTGATCCGAGAAGATCACGTCCCCTTTGCCGACGAGGGCGGGGATCGTGGCGAGGTTCGCCGTAAAACCGCTTTGCAGCGTGATCACCGCTTCGGCGTGTTTGAACTCTGCGAGACGTTGTTCCAGCCGGACGTGTAAGCTCATCGTCCCGGCAATCGTGCGTACCGCGCCGGGTCCAATGCCGTACTGGTCAATGGCGCGTTTCGCCGCCTCTTTGAGGCGCGGGTGATTCGCTAGCCCCAGATAGTTGTTGGCGCAGAAGTTGAGGACGGGCTGATCGTTTACGACGATGTGACCATCCATCGGGCTGTCGATGGTGCGAATCGTGTTATACAACCCCTGCGCCTTGAGCGCGGCAATCTCGTCTGCAATCCACTGTGTTTTTTCGTCAGTAAGGTAATCCATACCTACTAAACCTTTCCTATGAAATGAAAAGGGCGCAAGTGTGCGCCCCCTACAAACCGACTATGCTTTTTCCTTGAGCAGCCGACAAGTCGTCTCAGTCAAGATGCTCGTGCCGATCTTGAACACCGACTCGTCGAGGTCGAACAACGGGTTATGATGCGGACGGTCAACGGAATCGCGCTTTGCGCCGAGGAGGAACATCGCTCCCGGCGCGCGGTTGGTCATGTAGCTGAAATCCTCGCCGCCCATGCTTGGTTCGTGGTCGATGATGTTTTCCGCACCGATGACTTCTGTCGCCACCGCGCGCATGACTTCGGCGACATGCGCGTCATTCAGGACGGACGGGCAGCCGATGATGAACTCGACGTTGTAGTCACCACCTAACGCCCGCGCGACGCCAAGCGCCCGTTCGACCTCATCGCGAAGCTGCTCGCGAATGCGTGGATCGTAGCTGCGGAGCGTGCCGCTGATCGTGACTTCGTCCGGGATCACATTGCGCGCCGCACCGCCGTGAATCGTGCCGATGGTCACGACCGCCGGGTGAATCGGGTTGATCCGCCGCGCGCGGATGCCATGCAGCGCGTTGAGGACTTGTGCGGCAAGGTAGATCGGGTCAATGCCTTCGTCCGGGTGTGCGCCGTGACAGCCCTTGCCGATGATCGTCGCGTTGAAATCATCGACGGCAGCGGTCAACGGTCCAGCGTTGGCGATGATCTTGCCCGCCGGGAGATCGCTGGCGACATGCAGCGCGATGACGTGATCGACGCCGTCGAGCGCGCCTTCTTCGACCATGCGCTGCGCGCCGCTCTTGCCTTCGGCGTCCGTTGTTTCCTCGCAGGGTTGGAAGAATAGACGGATTTGCCCCGGCGGACGATCCGGCATGGTGGCGAGAATGCGTGCCACGCCGAGCAGCATCGCCGTGTGCGAATCGTGTCCGCAGGCGTGCATGACTCCGGGCGACTGCGACACGTACTCGACTTCGTTGGCTTCCATAATCGGTAGGGCGTCCATATCGGCGCGAATGCCAATGACCGGAGTGCCTTCCCCGATCACCGCCATGACGCCCGTCTTGCCCACACCCGTTACGACTTCCAAGCCGAGTTCGGTGAGCGTTTCGGCGACGATACGGGCAGTTCGGAATTCCTGAAAGCCGAGTTCGGGATGCGCGTGGAAATCGCGCCGCCATGCGATAATGTCCGCCTCGATTTCTTCGGCGCGGTTGACGATCTCTTGGACTGCCACGAGTGCGAACTCCTCATATTTTCGGTATACTCAATGCAAGATTATACCCCAAGGTCAGGATATGCCTACGTTCGATCTCATCGTCATTGGCGCGGGCGCAGTTGGAAGTGCGGCGGCATATCACGCTGCAAAAACGGGGCGGCGCGTGCTGCTGCTCGAACAATATGAACTCGATCATCAACGCGGGAGTTCCTACGGGCTCTCGCGCATTATCCGCTATGTCTACGATCATCCGATCTACATCAACTTGGCGCGGGCAGCTTACCCGGCGTGGCGTGCGCTCGAAGACGAGGCAGGCGAACGCTTAATGCTAA
>JACSRG010000343.1 GCA_014879865.1 Anaerolinea sp. | reverse complement strand
GGCGGGCAGCGCGACGCTCAATATCAGCATGGCGGCGACCAATGATGTGGACGCCGAAGCCGACAACACACTGACGCTGACGCTCGTCGATCTGGCAGCCTACAACCTCGGCGCGACCACGAGCAGCACGGCGACGATCCCGGCGAACGACACGGTCGTGACCAACACGAACGACAGCGGCGACGGTTCGCTGCGGCAGGCGGTCACAAATGCAAACACTTTCGCGGGTGCGGACACGATCGGTTTTAGTGGTGTGGCTTCTCCGATTAATATCTCGACAGAACTGCCGATTTCCTCCGATATCACCTTCAACGGAACAGGCATCACCGTCGATAACACAGGAACGGGGCGCGTGTTCAACATTACCGGCGGCACGGTCATCATAAATGGCTTGACGATCACCGGAGGTGATAGTGCCTTAGGCGCAGGCATCTCGATCACCGGAGGCAGCCTCACGCTGCAAAACGGTGTCACGGTTACCGGCAATGCGGCAGGTACAACGAGCGGAAATCGCGGCAGCGGCTTGGCTGCCGGCGGCGGCGCTCAGGTCTTAATCACTGGCAGTGGTACGGCGATTACGGGGAATGGTCCGTCGTGGGGCGGCGGTGGGTTGTACATCTTTGGGGGCGCTCACGTGACTGTCAGCGACGGTGCGACCGTGAGCAATAACACGGTTTCGGGCGGTGGCAACGGCGGCGGCGCGAATGTTTCTGGCGCGACGCTCATCATCGACGGTGCGACGTTCAGCAATAATACCGTCGCTGGCGCTGGAGGCGGTGGAGTTTACGGGCAGGGTTCCGCCCAGATCACATTGCAAAATGGCACGGTCTTCAGCGGTAACCAAGCGGATTTTGGGGGCGGCATCTTTGTTGGTGCCGTGACTCTCAGCATCAGTGACAGTCGGATCGAGCAGAATACGGCTTTGAGCGACGGGGGCGCAATCTACTACTCTACTGTCAATGATGGCACCCTCAGCCGTTCGTGCATCACGGGCAACAGCGCCACAGCCATTGTAGCATCCAGCACCGGGGTGCTGGATGCTTCAGGCGCGGGCAATCTCGCTAACGCGAATTGGTGGGGGACAAGCTGGGGTCCGCAGATTGTGGGTGCGGGCGGCGGCAGCGCGATCAGCGGCGGTGACAGCATCAGCGGGAATGGCATAACGCGTGTCAACGTCGGCTTGACCAGCGCGGGCGCGGCGGACGGCAGCAGCGTCCCGACTGGCAGTTGGCTAACGAGCGCGCCGACGGTCGCAGGGACAGCCTGCGCGAGTGCTTCGTGGACGCCGCCCACGCCTCCCGATGTGACGATCAGCCCGGCGACATTCAATGTGAACGAAGGCGCGAATGCCAATTTCACGCTCACGCGGACGGGCAGCACCACCAGCGCGCTCACCGTCACGCTGAATATCACACAGGGGACGGGCACGGTCAACGCCGATTACACCCTCACCCCTGCCAGCGGGACGATCAGCGCGCAGAGCGGGAATAACGTCACGGTGACGATCCCGGCGGGCAGCGCGACGCTCAATATCAACATGGCGGCGACCAATGATGTGGACGCCGAAGCCGACAACACACTGACGCTGACGCTCGTCGATCAGGCAGCCTACAACCTCGGCGCGACGACCAGCAGCACGGCGACCATCCCTGCGAACGACACCGTCGTTACGAATCTCAACGACAGCGGCGACGGTTCACTGCGGCAGGCGATCACGAATGCGAACAGCGATGGCGTGAACAGCACGATCACGTTTACGGCGAGCGGCAGCATCGGCTTGACCAGCGCTCTGCCTGATCTCGCCAACAACGGTACGCTGATGATCAACGGCGGCTTGGTGATGACGGTGACGCGCAGCACCGGTACATTCCGTATCTTCACTGTCCCCAGCGGCGCGAGCGTCACGCTGAATGGGCTGACCATCAGCAATGGCAGCGCCAGTGGCAGCGGCGGTGGCATTTCCAACAGCGGCACGCTGACCGTGACCAACAGCACTCTCAGTGGGAATCATGGAGCTTCCGGCGGCGGTATTCACAACAGCTCCAGCGGAAGTTTGTCCGTGATCAACAGCACCCTCAGCGGTAATTCGGCAACCACTGAAGGCGGCGGCATCAGGAACGTCGGCACGCTGATCGTGACCAACAGCACTTTCAGCGGTAATTCGGCAAGCGAGGGCGGCGGCATCTACAACTTTGGCGGCACGCTGACTCTGACCAGCAGCATCCTCAGCGGCAATTCAGCAGCAGCCTTCGGCGGCGGCATCGTCAACAACAGCTCGATGGCGATCATCAACAGCAGGCTGTCGGGGAATCAAGCAAACGGGGTGAATTCAGTTACTGATGGTGGTGGCGCGCTCAATAGTTTCAGTGCTTTGCCCTCGACGATCATCAACACCACGATTGTGGGGAACACGGCAGCGGTCGCCGGGCGCGGCGGACTATGGCTCGAAACTGGAACAACACTCAACCTGTACAACAGCATCGTCGCCAACGGCGCAGAAGGTGACTGCGACCGCACGGGGGGCACAGTCAATGTGAGGAACAGCCTGATCGAAGGCGGCTTGAGCTGCGTCAATGGGACGAACCTCAATAACCTGACGGGCGATCCCTCGCTCAATGGCGACTACACGCTCTCGAGCACCAGCCCGGCGATCAACGCAGGCGATAACAGTCTCATCAGCGGTTACAGCAGCGATCTGGCGGGCAACCCGCGCATCCAAAACACCACGGTCGATATGGGAGCGTACGAATCGGCATTCACGCCGCCGCTCCCGACCGTCACGATCAGCGCGACCGACAGCACGGGCGCGGAAACCGGAAGTGATCCGCTCACCTTCCGCGTCACGCGCAGCGGGTCGAATTTCCTGAACCCCCTCACGGTCAACTACACGGTAGCAGTGGGCGCGGGGCAGGCGACCAACGGCGTCGATTACACGCCGACCCTGACCGGCGCGGCGATCATCCCCGCCAGCGCCGCCTACGTGGACATCACAGTCACGCCTACCGACGATGCGATTGCCGAAGGCAGCGAAACCGTCAGCCTGTCGCTCGTCGCCGATGCGGCGTACACGCTCAGCGTGGCGTCCAGCGCGGGCGGCACGATCAACGACAATGACGCCCCCGGCGTGAATATCATCCCGACGGACGGCTCGACTGCCGTTGCCGAAGCGGGTGCGACGAGCGATACCTTCCTCGTCGCGCTGCTCACGCAGCCGACCGGGACAGTCACGATTACGTTGGGCAGCAATCCCAACGAAGGCGTCAGCACCGATGTATCTGATCTGACCTTCAACACGGGCAACTGGAATCAGCCACAGCCCGTCACCGTGACCGCCGCCGATGATGACTACATGGAAGGCAGCCCGCACTACGATTACGTCAGCTTCAGCATCAGCGGGGATGATTCCGTCTACAACGCGCTCTCAGTGACCGATCTTGAGGTCAGTATTGAGGATGACGATATCGCCGGGGTGCTCATCACCGAGACAGATGGCAGCACCGACGTGGTCGAAGGCGGTGCGACCGATACCTACACGGTCGTCCTCACCAGCAAGCCGCACGTCGATATTGTGGTCACGATCACGGTGGACGCGCAGGTGACGACGGATTTCAACCAGCTCACGTTCACCGAGTTCGACTGGGATCAGCCGCAGACGATCATCGTCACAGGCGTGAACGACGGCATCCCCGAAGGGACGCACACCGGGCTGATCCAGCATGGCGCGTTCAGCACGGGCGGTGACGATCCCGATTTCGACGGGCTGACGGTAGAATCGGTCACTGTGAATATCACGGAGAGCAGCACGCCGACGCCGACGAGTACGTCTACGCCGACACCGTCCAACACGCCGACCAATACGCCAACGAACACGGCAACCTCGACGTTTACCTACACGCCGAGCAGCACGCCGACGGAGACGCCGAGCAGTACACCGACGAACACACCGAGCAGTACGCCGACGAATACGCCGTCGAACACACCGACGTTCACCTACACGCCAAGCAGCACACCGACGGAGACGCCGAGCAGTACGCCGACGTACACCTACACGCCGTCGGATACGCCGACCGGCACATTGCCACCGACGGAGACGTTCACGCCGACGCATACCCCAACGGATACCTATACGCCAAGCAGCACGCCGACGGAGACGCCGAGCAACACGCCGACGAATACGCCGAGCAGCACGCCGACGGAGACGCCGAGCAGTACGCCGACGTACACACCGTCGAACACACCGACGGAGACGCCGAGCAGTACGCCGACGTACACCTTCACGCCGTCGGAGACGCCGACCGGCACACTGCCGCCGACGGAGACGTTCACGCCGACACATACGCCGACGGATACCTACACG
>JACSRG010000677.1 GCA_014879865.1 Anaerolinea sp. | reverse complement strand
TACGCGGTTGATCTGGATGAGATGGAATTGAGCGAGTTCCGCGGGGCGCTGGCAAAGCAGGGCGTGAAAGGACGCGCCTTCAATGACCTGCTGCGCGCCGCTCGGAAGAAGCAAGAGAAGGAGGAAGACGACGACATGCCGCAGATTCTGGGCGACGATATTCCGCTGCTCTCGCCCGCGCTGGGGTTTCAGCGCGATGTCGCCATCGTCACCGTTTCGGTGGTGGAACGGACGAAAGACAAGAAGCTGAACACGCAGCCGTACTTGGTGACCTCCTCACGAGAACTAATCCGCCTGAGCGAGGAGCAGATCATCAAGCTCGATGGACGCGAGGTCGCGCTGCGCGTCATGCCGGAAGGCTCCGAGTTTCTGATGCGCTGGCGCTTCGCCGATATTCAACGCTTCCTGAAGGGCGAAACCGTCGAACCCGGTCAGGTGTTCACCGCTGTGCATGATCTGTTCACGCGCTACGTCGATTTTCGTTCGCCCGTGGAGAGTGCGATCCTGACCCTGTGGACGATTGGAACGTACTTCTACACGATGTTCCCAGCGTATCCCTATCTCGCCTTGAACGGACCGAAGAACAGCGGCAAGAGTACCGTCATGCGCGTGATGCAGCCGCTGGCGTTCAATATGGTCAGCACCTCTGATCCGACCGGACCGTCCATGTTTCGCCTAATCCATTACACGAGCTGCACCGTCGGCATCGACGAAGCCGAGCGCTATCACAATCCCAAAGACCCCGGTATGCAGCAGATTCGCCAACTGCTCAACAGCGGCTACAAGCACGGGATGCCCGCCATCCGCTTGATCGGCGAGGATATGAAGCCGCAGGCATTCGATGTGTATTCGCCCAAGATTCTGGCGGCGATCATGGGGCTGGAAGACATCCTCGCCTCGCGCTGTATTGCGATCCCGATGCGCCGCACCGATAAGAAAATGCCCTCGTTCCCGCCCGATTTCGACGGCGCAGCGCTCCGACACCTGTTGTATACGTTGGCGCTGACCCATTTTCAAACCGTGCATATCAACTACTCGGAGCGTCCCGCGCTGCACACCCTCCACAACCGATCAGGGGAACTGTGGTCGCCGCTGGTCGCCCTGGCTGCTTTCTTTGAAGAACAGGGCAGTGTTCGCGGGCTGCTCGATGCGATTGCAACGGCTGCCGAAACCGATGAGCAGATCAGCGAAGGCAAGGCGCTGAGCGAACGCGAAGAGGCGGTGCTGCAAGCACTGGAACTGATGACACGCGGCGCTGAAGGTACGGTTTGGATCAAAGCCGTCGCACTGCGTGAGAAAGTCGCGCGGCTGATCGGTCAGCCAGTCGAGAAGATGGGCGACGCGCAGTGGATCGGACACATCCTCAAACGCCTTCATCTGATTGACGAAGCGGGGCGCAAGCGTGGCATGGACGGCATCGCCTATGCGGTGCGCTCGTTCGACGTGATCGACATGATGCGCCGGTACGACGTGCCAACGATCCATGAGACTCGCTGAAAAACCGTTCATACCGTTCATAACCCTACATACCGTTCATGGGCAGAGTATGGAGGGGATACGAACTCGGTTGGAGGTGTCATACGAATATCCCAGAACGCTTGTGCGGAATTCCGATTTCGCAATAATGATGATGACCTTGAGGAGGCAACGAAGTGAGAGGCAACGTGTTAAGCCAACGACAGCAAGCAATCTTGCGCTTTCTCTACAACTACAGCCAAATCAACGGCTTTTTCCCGACCATTCGTGAAATCTGCCAGGAAACCGGCACAGGTTCAACCTCGGTGGTCGCGTACAACCTCGGCAAATTAGTTGAGTTCGGCTACCTGAGACACACATCCCGCCGTTCCCGATCGAACACGCTGACGAAGCAGGCATACGAGTTTCTGAAGGTTGCGCCCACTGCCGAGCTGCACATCGTCCGCAATGGCGATGGACTCGAAAAGGAAGTCCATCGCCTGCGCAGTCAGATTGAAACTCTGCGCCGTGCGCATCGGGCAGAGATCGAGACCTATCTGGAAGAACGGGCACTGCTCGTGGACGAAATCACGCGGCTGAAGAAAGCAGTACCCGCGTAGTAGCATGTAATCGTGTGGGCTGGTGTCGAAACACAGCCCACACGTTGTGATTATTCGTCTTTGTCCAGATGAGTGTTCTATCCGAGATGCCAGCAGGCACAGTGTGACCAATCTCAATTCGCTACATTATTCCTAATTCCAAGACACGTTAAGTACACCGCCTCGAACGTGCCGGAACAAAAACCTCAGACAGAATTGGCATTACAGTGACCTGAATCGGGACATATTCCCGACCCATCCGGGCATTTCTCCCAATCAGGACGTGATCCCTGCTCATGACAAAGGGACACGTGCGCCTGTAGGCTACATCAAAGGACAAGAAAAAAAGGGCAGCGGCTCATACGAATGGACGCGCAATTCAAGGTCATGGCTACCGGCGTGACCCATTGCAGTCTACATGGATAGTTGCTGCTTCGGCTTACGCGGACGATGGCAAGTTACCAAGGGGAAACATGATGGCGAAGGTAGGCGACATTCTCGAACACCCGGTGACAGGTGAGAAGATCATTTTTCGGAAAACGGCTCAGGACACGGGCGGTGAACTCATGCAAGCGGACGTGATCATGAGACCCCATGGGTTCGTCGCAGCCGAACACATCCATCCGATCCAAGAAGAACGCTTCGAAGTTCTTTCCGGGAGCGTCAAATTTCGTGTCCGTGGAGTCACGCGAGAAGTTCACGCAGGTGAAGTCACCGTTGTCCCACCGGGAACCCCGCATGTGTGGTGGAATGATGGCGATCAAGAGGCACATGTGCTGGTCGATGTTCGCCCGGCGCTCCGTTTCGACGAGTTCTTTGAAACATTTTTTGGACTTGCCCAAGCTGGCAAAGTCAGCAAGAAAACAGGGCTGCCCAATTTGCTCGTCCTAGCCCTCGTGTTACGAGAATTCGAGCAGGAACTCCATCTGGCGCAACCGCCAGCAGCCGCGCAAAGAGTCCTCTTTGGTTTACTTGCACCGGTTGGACGTTTGCTTGGGTATCAAGGGCACTATACCTATCCGCGATGAACAACGCCAACAGACTACGTTTCCATAATTGCCCATTTCACAGGGCAGAATCCCTAGGAGGGGATATGTTTTCCAAACAGATGCCTAAGTTGGTCTTTGTCTTGACACTGCTGCTGATGGGTCTGATGCCAGCGCTGGCGCAGGAAGGAATGCCACCGCTTCCGGGCGAGGTGCTCATAGGTGATTTGGGGGCACCGCGCGGACTGGCTTTCGACACGGATGGTAATCTGCTGGTCGCCGTGGCGGGCACAGGCGGCGAGACATCGTTCAATCTGGCGGGACCAGACGGTGAACAACCCGTAAATGCGGGCTTAAGTGGGCGAGTCGTCTCGATTGCGCCGGATGGCACCGCGTCCGATCGCATTCTCGGTCTTCCCAGCTACGCCTTTCCGATGGAAACAGGTGGCGTCTACCGCATCATCCCGCACAACGAGTCGCTCTGGCTGCTGTTCAGCGGCACTGGCTCCGGCAGTACCGGCGCATTCTGGGCGGACTCGGTGGTTGAATATGACGCTGAGACGCTGGTCGTCAAGAACGTCATCAACCTGAACCGCTTCGAGGCGGAAAACGACCCGGACGGCAATGGCTACGATACCAATGTTGCCGATATTGCTTGGGCTGCCGATGGCGCGCTTTACATCGTCGATGCGGGCGGCAATGATCTGCTTTCATGGACGGCAGAAGGTGGATTGCAGCTCGTCCATGCGTGGGGGGATAACCCCGTCCCGACATCGATTGAAATCGCGGAAAATGGCGACCTCTTTATCGGCTTCCTCGGAGCGGGGATGGCACCCGGCGCGGCCAAGATCGAACACTGGTCGAATGGCGAGTTGATCGCCACATTCGGCGGCTTAAATACGGTCACGGACATCCTGCTGGATAGAGGCACGCTGTACGCCGTCCAATTAACGATCTTCACCGAGCAAGGACCCGGACCGGGCAGCGTTGTCACCGTGTCGGCTGACGGCGTGACGCCCATCGCCGAGGGACTGCCCGCGCCGTTTGGAATTGCCCAAGACGCGGACGGCGCACTGTATGTCACCTTTGGCACACTCGCTTTCGCACCGGGTATGACGGGCGGCGTCCTCAAACTAGCAGAGTAAGCGCCGTTCAACACGCGGTTAGGGTGGACGCGCCGGAGCAGATGCGTCCACCCTACAGGCTCTGGTCGAATCACGAGAGACGGGCGGTGAACAACGTGAACCGGATATTCCTTTCAACCAATGGCAGCAGGCTGGCACGGGCAGAATGTGGTCTGGGCGAACAGTGGTCGGTCGAGTTTTTGCTGGAAGGTACGTC
>JACSRG010000879.1 GCA_014879865.1 Anaerolinea sp. | reverse complement strand
CCAGTCCGAACATCCAGCACCCTCAAAGGCGCTGGATGTTTGCATTTCTGAGGGGTTCACTCGCTGCCCTCGTTTTGCTCTATCTGATAAATCCTTCAGATAGGCGAACGGAGCATTCAATTCCAAAACGATTTCGCCGTCCGTGTTGACAACCACCTGTCTGACCATGTGAAGCAGCAGTTCCCTCTGGGCGCTTACTTCAAGACGATTATACAGCGATCCTACTTGTGCGATGATTCCAAGAGCTGTTTCCAGATTATCGATATGAAATTCCTGCTGCTGGGCGACACTATCTAAGTTTGAGCGCAGCCGATTGCGCCTCTCCTGCCATTCTGCCCACAATCCGTTCCAGACCGCTTCGCTGATCTTGCCACTCGCCAACAACCGTGCCATGCGCGTTTCTTCTTGGTCAATGGCGGTAAGAGCATCGGTCATCAGTTTGCGCTCATCGGGACGTGCTAGACCAAGTTTGTCCGCCAAATCATGCTTGTAATAGGCGCGGATGATGGGCAAATGTGCTGGGTCGATCTGGATAGCGCACAGCTCATCGGGTATCTGAGAGTCGATCTTCTCGCACATAAAGTTGATGTTGCTCCGCGGCACGCAGTAGTACGGGGTGCCACCTCCAGATCGGCTCGCGTTCGGAGTTGAACACGTTAGTTTCCATTCAGTCCCGTCTGCATCGATATAGCCGATAATGCTTTTGAGCAGATATTCCCGCTTACGCTTCGCCGCACGACTCCGGTTTCGTTCTTCTAAAATGGCAAGACCACGCTCGAATTCCTCTGTTGTGACAATCGGGTCCCAGTTTCCGCGTACCGTTTTGGGCGAGACTCCGTTTTTGAGGCTAACCACCCAGCCCGCGTATGCCCAATTATGAAAGACTTGCGATAGGGTGGTGATGTTGGCAGTACGCTTACCTTGCCGATTTACTTCAACAAAAGGGCGACCACTACGATGACGGTAGCCAAGCTCGTGAAGTCGTTCCGCTATATCGGCGAGTGTCCATTTATCTTCCAACAGCATATCCCATGCTAGACGCCAGATGGGGGCGCGTTCCGGGTCAATCTCGATCCACTTGTCCCATCGCCCCAGATCAGTCTTCTTCTTGGTGTCGGTCCGCGCCGTCACGTTCCTGTAGCCGTCGGGCGCAAGGCTGATGTAGCCACCGCTCTTGCGCTTCGCCTGCTGCCCGCCGCGTGTGCGGATGCCGAGCAGCGCTGACTCGCGCCGTGCAAGCGTAAACGAAAGCGCGACCAGTATCCGGTCATCCGGGTCCATCGGGTCGAGATCTGGGGAATTGGCAAAACGCACCGATACCCCAAACTCGTTTAGTTCGTCGATGGCGCGCAGCGCCTCCGAGTCATTGCGCCCGAACCTGTCCGCTCGCTCAACGATCACATGTGAGAATTTGCCGACACGCGCATCTGCCAGCATACGCTGATAGCCTGTACGGTTCGCTGTCCTTCCTGTCAGAACATCGACATACTCGTCAATAACAGGCAGATCGGAGTGTGCCAGCACGTTGCCATCGATGAGAGACCGTTGCCGCGCCCGCGATAATTCCGGCTTCTGGTGATCCTCGCTGCTGGTACGCAGATAAATCGCCCAACCAGGCTGCGGCGGGGCGGGCGCAGCCTTCTTACGTCGATAGTCACTCATGATGCCCGCTCATCCGACTCGTTCAGAAGCCGCTGCAAGATCGCCAGCCCAGTTTCAAAATCTTCGGTCGAAACGAGCGGTTCCCACTTCCCTCGAATGGTCTTCGGCGCGATGTTATCGCATTCGCTCACAACCCATCCGGCGTATGTCCAGTCATAGAAGGCACGCAGCAGCTTATCCGTAAGTGGTCGCCGCGTACCTGTTTTACCTATGACCACGAATGGTTTGCCGCTTCGGTCGCTGTAGCCTTTAGAGTGCAGTGCTTCAGCGATCGCGCCTACTGACAGCGTACCAGTCAGCAGCAGCGCCCACGCTTCCTGCCAGATATGCGCCCTTGTCGGATCAGGTTCAATCCAATAGCTGATGCGTCCCATCTCGCTGCGCTGGTCAAGTTCGGTTTGTCCACGCATATTGAGATACCCGTCGGGGGCGCGCCCAGCGTACCCACCACTTTCACGTTTCGCTTTCAACCCGCCTTTTACGCGCAAACCCATGAGTGCCGATTCACGGCGGGCGAGGGCAAACGTTAGGGTCACAAGGACACGATCATCCGGGTCGATGGGATCAAGGTCTGGCGCATTCGCAAAGCGTACAGCGATGCCAAACTCATGCAGCTCATCAATCGCCCGGAGTGCCTCGGTATCGTTGCGTCCGAAGCGATCCGCACGCTCAACGACGACATGCGAGAACTTGCCTGCCCGCGCATCCGCAAGCATCCGCTGATAGTCCTTCCGGCGCGGGTCTTTGCCCGTCAGTACGTCGATGTACTCACCGTAAATTGGCAGATCAGATAACTCCAAAAAGCTCATGTGAATCATCGTGCGCTGACGGTCACGAGAGAGTTCCGGTTTCTGGTTCTCGTCGCTGCTTGTCCGCAAATAGATTGCCCATCCCGGTTGGGGTGAGGCAGGAACTTGTTTCTTTCGATTAGGTGCCGTCATTGAAAATCCTCACTCAAGCTGTAGGTATCGTCACGTCTTCTTCACGATACCGTAGATCCAGCGCGTCCCGATTTTTGACACGATTTTCTGGCGATTCTCGCTCCATTTCGTGAACATTCGTGACCACAGCAAGGATCTTTGCGACGTGGAAGACCCGCTTGATCATCGTACCGGGGGCGTCTTCAGCCGCCACCACATTATGCGAACTGCTCATGCTGGCACCCCGATCATGAGCGGTTCGTCTGGTTCTTGGTCAATTTTTTGCATCCACCCGCTCGCGCCACCATCACACGGATATCCACTCAGACACTTGTACTCGTCTGCTGACACCATGAGCAGGGCGTGACGTTCGGGTGGGCAGACTGGGCAGCGCCACAGTCCGGCATGTGCGCTGGCAGCCAGCGGTTTGCCGAGATACGCCTCCACCAAGTCACGTAAATCGTGAATCCGTTCATCAGTCAGCATTACATCATCTCCTTTTGCATCTCGGCAGCTTTCATTTCATGCTCGTGTTCAGTCATCGCCTGCTTGACCAGCGTGTAGATCAGGTTGGCAAGCGGACGGTCTTCCTGTTCCGCCCACAGCACCAGCTTGTCGTAAAGCGGCTGGGGCAGCCGGAAGGCGATCTTTGCGGCAAATGGGGCATCTCGATTCATGTGCGCTCTCCTGGTCACTCATTGAGCTACCAGCGTAATCGAAATGGCGCGGCACAGGAGAGAAAATAATTACATTTGTGCGAAAATCTTTTGCATTGCCACGAGAATCTTTTGCGTGGTGAGAATATTTTTCATGCCGATGAGAAAAATTTGCGCAACTTGAGAGAAGAAAACACATGTTCTACGAAAAGTATGTAACTTCTAACCGCTAGGACTTGACTCAAGGTTGAGTTTTTGTAATACAATGTGCATTTCAGTCGTAGACCATGTGTTCTGATGGCATACGCTCAATTACAAGAACGCATATCATGGAAAAGGAGGGGTAGGATATGGCGAATACCCAGGTCGTCATCGTCTCTGCGATTGCGCTGACTCGCGCAGGCTTGCAACAGATTATCACCCAATCAGGGGCACAGAGCGAGGTGGCGGGATTGTTCGAGAGTCTGGCTGAAGCGGACGCATTCCTGAACAGCCATAACGCACGGGTCTTGATTACCGATGAGTCGCTGCACACAGTGAATATGGTCAAAGCACTGAAGCGGCTGATGGAGGCGCATCCGGGACTGGTGGTGATGTTGGTTATGCAGCGTCCGACCGCCAGCGTCGCTCAGAAATTGATTACCCTAGGAGTACGAGCGCTGCTGCACAAGGACGATGACCTAGGAAACACCCTGACCCACACGATTCAGACAGCCGTGAAAGGCAACATGACGATTTCACCGTTGATCGCAGAGTTTCTGGATAAATCGGTGGCACTGCCGGCAAAGATCACCCAGCGCGACCTGGATATTCTGCAACTGCTGACCGACGGGATGGAAGCGAAAGAAATTGCTGCTCACCTGGGGGTGACGTATGGTGTGGTCAATCGCACCATCAACCGGCTGCTGCGTACTTACAATGTACAAAATGTCCCTCAACTAGCGGTGATGGCGCATCAAATTCTGAAGGTGCGCAAACAGCTTGAATGACGGACGTGCAAAAGATTCTCATGGCAAAGCCAATTATTGTCATCGGTATGCGACTTTTTTGCGTTCTCACCTTTCCCGTCTGTGCTAGGCTGAGACGGGAGAATCTGAGAGGGCAAAAGAATATGACCACGCATATCCTGATTGCAGACAGCAGCAG
>JACSRG010000283.1 GCA_014879865.1 Anaerolinea sp. | reverse complement strand
TCACGCGGCGGGCGACGGCGGCGGCGGTCTGCGCGACTGCAAACGACGATCCGCTGCCGACGAACAGCAGTTTGTCGGGCGCGACATGGTCGAAGAAGCCGCTCAGCGCCGGGTCTTGCCGCGAGAATTCCGCCAGCGCATCTCGCCAAACAGCCGGTTGGTTGAAGATTGCCGTAAGATTGGAGTCGGGCATCGGACACTTGGGTACTTCGGACGAACGTCCTGATTGTAATGCAAAAATCGGGATACAAAAGGACGAGGCAGCGCGATCTTCTGCGCTCCTCGTCCGTGCATTTCATGCGTCAAGCGGTTTGCCTTAGAGGCTTACCACTTCATCCGACGCTGCCAGTCTTCGACCTGACGCTGCGCATCTTCGCGCGCTAATCCGTACTTCTGCTGGAGCTTGCCGACGAGCTGGTCACGTTCGCCGTTGATCTGCATCAGCTCATCGTCGGTGAGCTCGCCCCACTCTTCACGGACTTTCCCGGTAATTTGCTTCCACGCACCTTTGATTTGATCCCACGTTGGATTGTTCGACATCTTACCGCTCCTTGCACAATGTGTTACGATGTATATAACATAGCGCCCCGAGATGAAGAGCGCATGAACAGCCCGTTAGAAGATTTCAAATCGCATTACGGGGGTTCGCTCATGTCTGAAGTAGCCGCATGGCGGGCAAGTGGGTAAGATGGAATACACTTGACCGTTTCCAGCCATTGGTAAAGCTAATGCCATTCTTTCGCCTCGTCTTTTTGATCCTGATCATGAGTGTTCCCAATATGAATATCATTTCTGTGGGCGCGGGCAGTTACACAACTGACCTGCCACCCGATCAACAAGCGCCGCAAACGACGATTTACCGGAGTGAAGCGCTTGCCGACCGTCCCATGCCGACCAATGATTGGTGGTCAGCACTGGCATGGCGCAAGCCGGGGAATGGTGCGCTGTTTGCGCACCCGCTGGCGTTGAGCGCGCAGCCCGGCGGACTCGGCGTGAGCTACCCGAATGTCCCGTTCATCGCCACGAATGGCGACGAGTATCGCTTCCGCTACTTCGAGGAGTTTTATGTCGGCGTGGACAGCTTGAACAGCACGCCGGTCGTGGCGGACTTCTCCGATTGGACGGTCACGGCGGACTGGGATAATGGGAAACTGCGCGCCACGATGGGGCACGGTTTGCCCTACGTCTACTTCACGACGACGGGCGGGGAAGTCGAGATGACGTTCCGCTTGGCGACGACGCTCGTGCCCGACGGGACGGGCAGTGTGGTCGCGGAAGGTCGCCCGTTCGGGATTTTCGCCCCTGAGGGCACAGAATGGACGGTCGAAGGCAATACGATCCGCGCACCGTTCCCCGCTGGCGGCTACTTCTCTATCGCCGTGCTGCCTGATACCTCGCCGGAAACGTTCGCGGAGTTCCGCGCGCACGCCTTCGCCTTCGTCACGGGCGGGCGGGTCGAATGGCAGTACGACGAGGCGGCATCCAGCGTGACCACGACGTTCACAGCGGACGTGCAGGTGATGGAAGGGACGGAAGATCAGCCGTTCATGGCGCTGTACCGCCACCAATGGCTGCACACGGATGCGATCAACACGGCGTATACCTACAGCTCGGCGCGCGGTGAAATGCGCGTCTTGCGCGGGAACAGCTTCAGCACGACGATGACCTATCCCGGCGTGCTGCCGTATCTGCCTGCCGTCGCCGTGACCCCGGAGGTCGAAACGTCGATCAACCGGATGGCGCGCTTCAACGACGCGCTGCGGCTCAATCTACCCGGTCCGAATGGCGAAATGGATACCTATTGGACGGGCAAAGGTTTGGGACGGGTCGCGATGCTCGCGCCGGTTGCCGATCAGCTAGGGAATGCCGAGGCGCGGGATGCGTTTGTGGAAACGCTCAAGACGACGCTCGAAAACTGGCTGTCGGTCGCCGATGATGGGACGCTGCCGCACTTCTACTATGATGCGAACTGGGGCGCGCTGATCGGCTACCCGGCGGCGAGTTTCGGCTACCAGACCTCGCTCAACGATCACCATTTCCATCACGGCTATTTCGTCATGGCGGCAGCGATTGTCGCCCTGTACGATCCCGCATGGGCGGAACAGTGGGGCGGGATGATCGACCTGTTGATCCGCGATGCGAACAGCCCCAACGCGAACGATCCACTGTTCCCGCGTCTGCGCGGCTTTGATCCCTACGCGGGGCATTCATGGGCATCCGGCGCGAACGAGGGGAACGACGGCGCGAATCAGGAATCCTCGTCCGAAGCGATGAACTTCGCGGCGGCGCTCATCCTGTGGGGCGCGGCGACCGGAAACACGGACATCCGCGACTTGGGCGTGTACCTGTATACGACGGAAGCCATCGCCATCGATCAGTACTGGTTCGACGTGGACGACGCCGTATTCCCCGAAGGCTACGAACCCCCCGCCGCCGGGATCGTGTGGAGCAACGGCGCGGATTACACGACATGGTGGACGGAAGACCCCGAAGCGATCCATGCGATCAATTTCCTGCCGATCACGCCCGCGTCGCTGTATCTGGGGCGGAACGCCGACTACGTACGGCGCAATCTCGACTACCTCACTGCGGGGGCGAACGGCATCGACTCGTTCGGTGACATCATCCAGTCCTATCACGGGTTGATCGATCCGGCGGCAGCGCTGACCGCACTCGGCGGAAGTTACCAGCCGGAATGGGGCGAAACGCAGGCGCATACCCTGCAATGGCTCGGCGTTCTGCGCCAGTACGGTCAGGTTGACCCGACTGTCACGGCGGACACGCCGCACTATGCCGTCTTCACCCGTGACGGTCAGCGGACTTATATCGCCTATAACTACGGCGGCGACATCCGCGAAGTGACCTTCAGCGATGGGGTGACGCTCACGGTCGAGCCGCACAGTCTGGCGGTGCGCTGAACCCCTCAAATAACTATCACATGCATGCAATATCATACAAACGGCAAAATTTGTAATATGCTGAAAGGTGTGGGTATTGCAGAAACGTGCAAAGGGGATTTACGATGCCCGAATACGGAATGAACATCGATCCGAATCATCCGAATGGTCGCCCCGATCCGGCTGCTTTGAAGGGGATGAAATGGGTGCGCATGGTCTTCAACGCCGAGCAGCGTCCGGGCGAGAACCTTGCGCAGTTGTGCGCTTTTTACGGCGGGGTGATCGATGCCTATGCGCGTGAGGGGATGAGAACCCTGCTGATTCTCAATCACCAGATCACCACCCAGCTCCGACGACCGCATGTATTCGAACCGGATTACGCCCCACGCTTTGCCGAGTACACGGGGCGTTTTGTCGAACTGTGTCAGGAGATCGCGCGCAAGCTCATCGACAAGCAGATCGCCTACGAAATCTGGAATGAGCAGGATCAAGCGAGCGAGTCGGCAATTGGCGTGCCGGTCGCACAGTACAAACCACTGCTGGCGGAGGCGTGCCGCAAAATCCGCGCGGTCGATCCGAAGGCGACTTTGATGAATGGGGGGCTGGTATCTTCGACGCCCGTAGAGTACTTGCTGGCGTGCCGCGATGAGCATCACCGGCTGCCGGTCGATGCGGTCGCGCTGCATCCGTATACGCGCTTCTACAATACGGCTGGGCTTGGAACTGACCTGAACAAGATCAGCAAGACGTTTTCGAGCCTGCCGCTGTGGTTGACGGAATTTCATGATGGGGGGCTTGCCCCGGATATTTACACCCGCGCGCGCGACCAGATGGTCAAGTTCGATGCTGAACTGCCGAAGGCGGTGGCGGTGGCGATGTGGTACTGCTGGTCTGACCGGATGAATCCGGGCTTCGGGATCGTCGATGAAGCCGACCGACCGAAACAGCCGGTCTACGCCAAGTACTTCGATCTCGCCGTGAAGGGGACTGGCGGCACAAAGTCGCCGGATGATGACCTACTCCCCGCACCGGAAGTGACCCCGCGCGAAGGGCGCTGGAAACTGGTCAAAATACCGGGCGGTTTCGTAAATTTGCGCACGCACCCTGACCGGCGCGGGAAAGACATCGGCGATTTGCATGTTGGCGACGAGGTGACGATGTTCAACCCGGAGGTCAACGGGTGGGTATTCGTGAAGGGCGACAACAAGAGCGGTTGGGTGTCGCTGCAAGCAGGGGCAGTCAAGTTCGAGAAGATCGGCGGGTAGAGACGGGGCGGGGCATGATACCTCATGCCCCGACGTAAGGCTTCGCGGATTTTCTAGGATGTGTCTGCAAACTGCCCTCACCCCTTCGCCCTGAGGGAGAAGGGGACGGGGGATGAGGGCTGCAATAAGTTTGCAGACAGATCCTAGAACAAATTCGAACCATTGGCGCGGATCACGTCACGATACCAGTAAGCCGAATCCTTGAGCGTGCGCTTTTGCGTAC
>JACSRG010000676.1 GCA_014879865.1 Anaerolinea sp. | reverse complement strand
TCGGGCGCGGTCATACCCATCAAGCGCAGCACGCGCCGCAGCACGACCTGTGCCGCCCGGAAGAAGCGCAGACGGGCTTTGGCGACCTCCGGCGGGACTTCGCTGTGCAGCACGCGCACCGAGTCGAAGACGGGATGGAATGCGTTCGCCAGTTCCAGCGCGTAGAACGCCACGCGGTGTGGCTCAAGGAATGCCGCCGCCTGTTCGAGGATTTCGCCCAGTTCGAGCGCCTTGCGCAGGAAGCCGAGTTCGGCATCGCCGAGCAGACTCACATCCGCGCCATCGTCGGTGACGCCGCGCGCCGCTGCTTCGCGGAAAATCCCGGCGCAGCGGACATGCGCATACTGAATGTAGTAGACCGGATTCTCGTTGCTCTGTTTCACTGCGAGATCGAGATCGAAGTTAAGATGCGAATCGCTCGTGCGCGCCAGCAGAATGTAGCGAACAGCGTCGGCGCTGGTCTGGTCGATCAAGTCGTCCAGCGTCTCGAAATCGCCCTTACGCGAACTCATTTTGACCTTCTCGCCGCCGCGCAGCAGATGGACGATCTGCACGATGATCACGCGGACTTTCGACGCATCCAAGCCGAGCGCATTGAGTCCGTGCTTGACCACCTGATGCTGGATGTAGTGATCCGCGCCGAGGATGTTCACGCAGATGTCGAAACCGCGCGCCAGCTTGTCCTTGTGGTAAGCGATGTCGGGCAGGGTGTAGGTCGGCTCACCGCTGGATTTGACCAGCACGCGGTCTTTGTCGTCGCCGAACTGCGTGCTTCTGAACCAGACTGCTTCGCCTTTGTCGCCGCCTTCGGCGCGATCTTCGGGGCTGGCGTCTTCGGGCAGGGAGGCTTTGTAGGTATAGCCGCGCTGATCGAGGGCTTCGAGTACATCCCAGACTGCGCCGCTGTCATACAGACTGTTCTCGTTGAAGAAAACGTCGTGATGAATATCCACGCGCTTCAGCGTTGTCTTGATGATGGCGAACATCTGCTGTTCGGCATACTCCTTGAACGGCTTCCAATCCGCCTCACGGAGCGAGTCACCTTGCTCGCCGACCAACTGCGCCGCGATCTCGCGCAGGTATTCCCCTTGATACGAAAGTTCGTTTTCGTCAATCGGATCGCCCAACGCTTGCAAGTAGCGCAGGCGCAAGCTCTTGCCGAGGTTGGTCATCTGCGCGCCTGCGTTGTTGAAGTAATACTCGCGTTCGACGTCGTAGCTGACGGCTTCGAGCACGCGGGCAATCGCATCGCCGACAATCGCGCCGCGACTGCGCCCGATATGGAGCGGGGCAGTCGGGTTGGCGGAGACGAATTCGACCTGAGCACGCTTGCCCGCACCGATGTCAAGCTGGAACAGCGCATCCCCTTCGGCGATGATGGTTTCGACCTGCTGCTTGAGCCATGTCGGGCTGATGCGGAAGTTCACGTATCCCGGTGGCGCAACCTCGGCGGACGCCAAGAAGTCGGCGGGTGGTAGGTGCGCGGCGACCTTGTTGGCGATGTCAAGCGGGCTGCCTTTCGCGGGTTTGCTTAAGGGCATCAGCGCGACGCTGTAATCCCCCTGTTCGGCGCGTTTGGATGGACGCACGTCAAGCGTAGGAATCTCAAAGACTGGCAGTGAGCCGTCGGCTTGCGCGGCGTGAAGCGCTTGGTTGATCAAGCGGGCTAGTTCGGTGGGTAGGAGTTTCAAGGCGTGGAGTCCCTTGTTCGATCTAATCAAGAGTAGGGACGCATTGTAGGGATTTCGCCCGATCTATGCAAGATGGGCTAATCGGCGGGCGGGGCAGTCGTCTGCTTTTTATAGCCCCACACGAGATCATAATCGACCTGCCAGCTTTCGATCTCAACCTGTCCCATACCGAGCCGCTGAAGCAGCGCGGCGAGATCGTCGTCTTTGTAGGTCTTTCCGACCATCCAGCGCGCGTGAATGCGATTTGTCGCCAGCAGAATCCCGCCGGGGCGCAGCACGCGGATCATCTCCCGGAGCGCAGTTTCGCGCCGAGTCATGAACTCGATGGCTTCCAAGCAGGTCACTACGTCGAATGTGCCGGTGGGGAAGGGGAGGCTTTCGGCAGGCGCGCAGACCCACTGGACGCGCCGATCAGCCAGCTTGTCGGCGGCGTGATCGAGCATCCGGCGGCTGAGATCGAGTCCGATCACCTGCCCGCGAAAACGCTTATGCCGGATGAGTGCCAGCGGTAGGCGACCTGTTCCGGTAGCGACGTCGAGCACGCGCGGCGACTCGTTGGGCGCGATCCGCTCCATGAGCGGCTGCGCGAGGAACATGTGATCGTAGTGGCGCTGGAACTTCTTGATCCGGTCGTAGCGCGCCGCGTACAGGTCATACAGCCAGATCACCACGCGCCGACCGAGGTAGACGCCTTCGGTTTCGATGAACAGCCACCATCCCAGTGCAACCAGCGCGGCGACGACGATGACGGCAATGAGGATGGCGGCGATCACGTTCATGTCAACAGCCCGGCTTCGCGCAGATAGTCGGCGGTGAGCGCGATCCCGGTCGGCAGGTCGATTTTCGGCTGCCAGCCGAGTAGATCGCGCGCCTTGGACATCTTGAAGGTGATGAATCGGCGGAGGAACTGCACGGCGTCAGGGGCTTCGCGCCCGACGCCATCACGCGGGGAGAGCAGTTGGGCAATTCCGGCAGCGCCAAACACGAGCGGCGGCGGAATCGGCAGCCAGTTGTCATGCCCTGCGAGACGGGAATAGCTGCCGACAAATTCGCGCCATGTCACGGATGGGTCAGGGGTGCAGTGGAATGCCTCGTTATGGGCGTTCGGATGCTGCGCGGCGACCAGCATGAAATCGACCACGTCGTCCACGTGAATGGGGAACGCCGAACCGCTGCCGTCGCCGACAAACGGCGTCGGGTTGAGCCGCGCCAACTTGAACAGCGCATCCGTCCACAACGCGCCGCGCCGACCGTAGATCATGCCGGGGCGGATGATGGTATAGGACAGACCGCAGCGCCCGCCGACCTCATGGACGATGGCTTCCGCACGCGCCTTCGTGATGGCGTAGGGCATCGCGCCGGGAGCGAGGCGCATCTCCTCGGTGACGTCATAGGGATATGCGCTGCCGTACACGGCGATGGAGCTGACATGGACGATCCGTTCGACGCGGGCTTCGCCTGCCGCCAGCATCACCGTGCGCGTCCCTTCGACGTTGATGGCGATCTGACTCGGCATGTCGGTGAAACTTGCGGCAGCATGAAAGACGACGCTGCACCCGGCACACGCCCGGCGCATGGCGTCTGCGTCGGTGACATCGCCGTGAAAGCGTTCGACTTCCGGCGGCAGAAACCCGGCTTTTTCCGGCGTACGCACCAGCGCCCGCACCTTCGCGCCGAGCGACGCCAGCTTGAGTGCCAGCGTTCCACCGAGGAAGCCGGTCGCGCCGGTGACCAACACCTGCTGATCCTGAAAACTCATCGAAATCAACTCCGTATGCTCATCAATTGCCCGCCGCCCGGATTGATACCCCGAGGTGCGTGGCGACCGGACGCTGCTGTCCCGGTATGCGCGAGTGGATCGGGCTGTTGAGGATGCTCGGCTGACCATCGCTGCCCTCGGCGACGAGTGTACTCGATCCGCCGCCGTCCAAGTTGAGCGCCTGATAAGCGCCAAATTCGCGCATCAATTCCGCCAGTTCGCGCAGGCTGACGCCCTCGCTGTAACCCGGCTGCCGTCCATCAATCACCATGAGGATCAACGTTTGCCCGGACTCGTCCAAGCCGACCGCTGTGCGCGGGTGAAGCGACTCATCCTCCACGTTGAGCACGTCGATCACGTTCGTGCCGCTGCTCAGGAGCATGGTCAGCCCGCCGATGGCATTATAGGTGTCGCCTACAGGTGTCCGAAACGAGACCTGATTGTCGGCAGAGATGAACAAGGCTTCGGACATCGTCCCGGTTTCATCCACCGCGTAGACCGTACCCCGCGCTGCTGCGATTCCGAAGACCGGATGCACCGGATCACCCGAATGCGGGTAATAGTCCCATGGGGCGCGATCCCACCAAGGCTGAAAATACGCGCCGTTGATCGCAAGCTGTAGGTCAAACTCGGTCAGGAACTCCGACACGGTGCGCGCGGGGAGGTCTTCGCCCGGTGTGCCGGGAGTGACGACGAATTCCAGCCCGGGGGTCGCTAGATCGATGCGGATGAGGTGCAGCACCAGCGGTCGCGGCGTCGAGCGAACCGCGCGTGTGTACTCAATGCCGGGGAACAAAGTCTCTTGCGCCGGTGCGGGCTGCGGACGATGTCCGTACCAGAAGAACAGCGAAGCGGCGATCCCAAAGAGCAGCGCCGGAATGAACAACAGGAACGCCACGAACCGCCGCCGCCGAGCGCGCCACATGCCCAACAGCAGAGC
>JACSRG010000673.1 GCA_014879865.1 Anaerolinea sp. | reverse complement strand
TGAGCCTCGAACCATTTTCGCGCGAATGAGGTATAGTCATGCGAGGAGAAAGGAATTTTCACCTATGCTGCTGAAATACTTCTATGATCGCGCCCTCGCGCAAGCGTCCTACATGATCGGCTGTCAGGAGACGGGCGAAGCTCTGATCATCGACCCCGCCCGCGACATCACGCCCTATTTGCAGGCAGCACAGCAGGAAAATATGCGCATCGTGCAGGTGACCGAGACGCATATCCACGCCGATTTCGTCAGCGGCATCCGCGAGATTGCGGCGCGCACCGGGGCACGGATGTACCTCAGCGGCATGGGCGATGCCGACTGGAAATATCAATTCGCGGACGCGAATACGGTGCTGCTGCGCGATGGCGACACATGGATGCTTGGCAACATCAAGCTGAGCGCCATCCACACGCCCGGACACACCCCCGAACATCTGATCTTCAGTGTGACCGATACCAAAATGGCAACTCTGCCGCTGGCGTTGTTCACCGGAGACTGCCTGTTTGTCGGCGATATGGGACGCCCCGATCTGCTGGAGAAAGCGGCAGGTTTCGCCAATACGGCGGAAAGCGGCGCGCGTGGACAATTCCGCAACATGCAAATGCTCAAAGCCCTGCCGGATTATCTGCAAGTGCTGCCGGGTCACGGCGCGGGGAGCGCGTGCGGCAAGGCGCTCGGTGCGGTGCCATCCTCGACGCTCGGCTATGAAAAGCTGTTCAATCCCGCCTTCCAATTTGACGATGAAGCGGCGTTCGTCGCATGGCTGCTGGCGGATCAGCCCGCGCCGCCGCGCTACTTCGCGCAGATGAAGCACGTCAACAAACAGGGCGCGCCGCTGATCGCCACGCTGCCCGAACCGCAGCGCACCGAACGCTACCTGCTCAACGACATTTTGCGCTCCGAAGCGCTGGTGATCGACACGCGCCAGCAGAACATGCATGTTTCGTGCGCGCTCCACATTCAGCCGACCGACAGCTTTAGCACCTACGTCGGCTGGTTCGTGAACTACGATCAGCCGGTCTATTTGATCTGCGCGCCTGAACAGGTGCACGACTTGGTCGGCAAGCTGCGTGCCATCGGCGTGGATAACATCGCGGGCTATTTCCTGCCCGATGAGATCGACGCGTACAGCAAACCGCTGCGGGTCGTAGATGCCGGCGAAGCCGCCGATCTGATCCGCAAAGGCGCGCTGACGCTCGACGTGCGCACCGAAAGCGAATTCCACGACGAACGGATCGCCGGAGCGCTCAACATCCCGTACACCGATCTGCCCAAGCACATGGCGGAACTGCCGAAAAACCGTGCGCTGCTGATTCACTGCCAGACGGGTATCCGGTCGCAGATCGCCGCCAGCCTGCTCGAACGGCACAATTTCACGCATTTTGCCCACCTCGACGGCGGGATCGATGCGTGGAAAGCGGCGGGCTATCCGGTAGAACAGGACTAGCCGCGATGCCGCTCACCCAGATGCAGCTTGCGCAGCGCGTCGCCGATGCTTACGCGGCACTGCCGCTCGTGCGCGCGGTCGCCGTCGGCGGTTCGACCGCGCTCGGCGCTGCCGAACCGGGATCGGACATCGACACGTACATCTACGTCGAGCGGGCAATCCCGGTAGCGGATCGCATCGCCATCGCCGAGCCGTACCTCGCCCACGAGTTCGACCTGAACTTCTGGGAGACGACCGACAATTACGTCAACGCCGAGACGGGCTACGCCCTCGACATCCTTTACCGCTGGGTGACATGGGCGGAAGCCGAAATCGACCGCATTTTCGTTACCCCGGTCGCGTGGCTCGGCTACACAACGGCGATCTGGCACAACTTCCGCACGGCGATCCCGCTGTTCGACCGGGACGGCTGGTTCGCCGGCATTCAAGAGCGCGCCCGCCAGCCGTACCCGGAGGCGCTGCGGACGGCGATCATCGAAAAGAACGCTTGGGTGATGCGGCGCACGCTGTTTTCGTACACGCAGCAGATCGAGAAGGCAGTCCGGCGCGGCGACCTGATCAGCCTGAACCACCGGATCGCGGCGCTGCTTGCCAGCTACTTCGACATCCTGTTCGCGCTCAATTATGTGCCGCATCCCGGCGAAAAACGCCAGCTTACCTACGCGGAGTCGCTGTGTCCGCTGCGACCGGACGACATGCGCGCCGACATCGAACAACTGCTCCGCCTCAGTGGAACAGGCGACGGCGAGACGATCTCCGCTGTGCATCGCCTGCAAGACCGCCTGAGCACGCTGCTGATGGCGCATGGCTTCCCCGCCGTTTGATGAACTGTAACTCGCCGCTTTTGCCGATTCGCGCGCGGACGCGCTAGAATACCTATGAGCGTGAGGTGTGCTAGGAGCGGCAGACGTTATGACGTATGGTCGGTTGGACGTATTTTTCCCTGATGGGCTGTTCAAAACCTACACCTTGAGCGATCCCAATACGACGATAGGGCGTTCCAATACCAGCACCATCCCGTTCGACAATGAAACGCTCTCGCGCTACCACGCCAACATCACCTTCAAGGTAAATCAGGTCGGTATCACCGATCTTGAGTCCGAAAATGGCACGTTCATCGACGGTACGCGCCTAGAGCCGAATACGCTCCATGTGCTGATCGGCGGCGAAGAAATCTTGATCGGCGACCTGCGCATGATCTTCCACTCCACCGACGAGAACCCGACGCGCCCCATCGAAGTGCCGGAAGAAACTACGCAGCGCGTTGAACTGCCCGACCTCGACTTCTTTATCGACATCGCCGACTCGTACCAGAGCGTCGCCCCCGGTGCGCACATCTCGACGCGCATCAGCATCAGCAACGAGAGCGACAAAGCGGAACGCTTCATCGTCGAAATCACCGGGCTGCCGCGTGAATGGGTGCGCATCGACAAGCCAGAACTGGAGATCGCGCCGAAAGCCAGCGCCGATGTGCTGGTCAGCTTCAAACCACTGCGCCGCAGCGACAGCCGCCCCGGCGATTACACCGTCGAAATCGGCGTACGCTTGAAGAGCAAACCGGATTTGATCCTGCATGGCAGTCTCAACCTGCTCGTGCTGCCGTACAGCGGCTTCGGCATGGCGTTGGACAAGCCCCGCTTGAAAACGGGCGAACGCTTTCGCCTGTTCGTACACAATCAAGGGAGCGACACCCTGCCGCTGACGATCAGCGGGCGTGACTTGGGCGGCGCGCTGCGCATCACGCTCACGCCCTCACGGGTAGAACTCCCGCCCGGTCAGCGCGCGGTGATTCAGGGCGAAGCGCGTCCGAAATCCGCGCGGCTGTTCGGCGATCCACGCCAGCACAGCTTCGACATCGTCGCCCGTTCCGGCGACGCCTCCGGTTTCATGGTCGCTGCGCGCGCCTACGTCGGAGAGAATCCGCCGCTCCCGCGCTGGTCGATCTTCGCCATCGGTGGGATCGGCGCGGTGCTCCTCGCCGTGCTGCTGTTCGGGCTGGTGATCTTGCTGCGCCCCGTGCCCGTCGAACCGGAGATCGTGCAGTTCGCCGTCAGTGCCAATGAAATCGCGCAGGGTGACCCGCTTGCGCTCTCGTGGACGGTCAACAACGCGGAGACGCTCACCGTCAGCCTGAACGGTACGCCGGTGCAAGCCGTCGAACCGGGGTCGAACGGCGTGCAGATCGACACCGCGCCGATCCCCGAAGGCGTGCAGACCTTCAGCCTGATCGCCAGCGGCGGCGGGATGGAGATCGAGGCACAGCAAAACGTGCGGATCACCGTGCCGCTGCGCGTGCGCTCGTTCACCTTCACGCCGAACTTGCTCGTGCGCTACGTCAACCAGACGCTCACGCTGGCATGGGATGTACCCAATGCCGCGCTGGTGCGCTTGATCGGACTGGAAGGTTTTTTCACCACCACCGCGCTTGCCGACGCCTACCCCGCCAGCGGCAGCCTGAGCGTCGATGGCATCCCCGTGACGGATGACCCGCTCACCGTCACGCTGATCGCGCAGTCGGCGGCAGGCGAGTCGGTCGAGCAGACGCTCACGCTCGACGTGATCGATCCGCAGTGCGCCGCGAACGCCGATGTCACGCTCTACGCCAACCCGAACACGGGCGCGCAGGTCGTCAGCACGATCCGGGGCGCGACAACGGTGATCGTCAATGCGCAAGACCCGTCCGGTCAATGGCTGCGCGTGGAACTCCCCGGCGGCGTGCCCGGTTGGGGTCAGCGGAGCGGCTTTGTGTGCGCGGACAGTTTCATCGTGGATGACCTGTTTACCGAGCTGATCGTGCCGACGGCGGTGCTGCCCGCGACCGTCGCCCCGACCAACACCGGGACGATCACCGTGACGCCGAGTCCCACCCGCACCCCGCGCCCATCGCCCACGCCGTCACCGGCGGGGTGAGCCGGGCGTGTTGATGCAATTTAACAGATCATTGACCTCTG
>JACSRG010000672.1 GCA_014879865.1 Anaerolinea sp. | reverse complement strand
GCCAACGCGATCCGCCTGTACACGCGCCTCGGCTTTCAGGTCAGCTACCCGTACTGGTATCGGGTGAAGATAGGATAATACGTGTGGCGACTCTCCATCTGATAGTTGGACTGCCTTGCTCGGGAAAAACAACCCTTGCCAAGCAGCTTGAGCATGAAAAATCGGCGCTCCGACTGACCCCCGATGACTGGCACGTCCGTCTCTTCGGGCAAGATGCTGAGGAACCGGAACATGATGCCCGACATGGACTCATCGAGGCGCTGCTCTGGAACATCGCCCGTCGAGCGCTTGAACTGGGAACGAATGTCATCCTCGATTTCGGCTTCTGGTCACGCGAGGAACGCGAAGATTTTCGGGCGAGAGCGAAGCAGCTTGGGGCGAGCAGCGAAGTCCACTTTCTCGACGTGCCAGCGGACGAACTGCTGCGGCGGCTGGCGATACGAAATGCGGAGGCGTCGCAGACCAGTTTCTATATCCCCGAAGCGATGATGAAACCGTGGATCGCGCTCTTCCAGCGCCCAACACCCGACGAACTTGAGCGTCGGGACTAGAGCTTGTCATGCTCTTTCAAAACCGATCATGATCGGTTCATCTGTCGCAGCGAAATTCCATGATGCGTGTTGACAACAATGGTGTTCGTTCTTACAATTTCCGCTCTCACCTCAAGCTGAAGCACACACGATGAACCGTTTACGCTACCTCCAAACCAGCGCCCCACCTGCTCGGTAAGTTCACGGGCAGTACAGGTCAGCTTTCGCCCTCTTCCATGCACTGGATGAGGTTTTATTGACTTGCCTCTTGCCCCCTCTATCGCTCAACCAACTGAAAACCAACGAGCAAAGGCAATCTCTAATGCGTCAATCACGTTTTCTTTCGGCTGGACTGCTGCAAATCAGCGCGGCGGCAGTGCTGTGGGGCACGATTGGGATCGCAACGCAGGCGATCTACAGCACGGAGCCGATCAATTCATTGTTCATCAACCTGATGCGTACACTGCTGGCAACACTGATCCTGCTCCCGATGGCGTGGCGCGCATTCGGCACATCACTTTTCAACCTTCCGCGCCGCGATCTGGCGCTCATGCTGTTTGCCGGGGTGATCCTTGCGCTTTCCCATGCCTGCTACTTTGCCGCCATCCGCTATGCGGGTGTCACCGTCGCCACCCTCCTGACCATTTGTACCGCTCCTGTGCTGGTGAGTGTAGTTTCGGCGGCGTTAAAGATCGAACCCTTTTCCGGCAGATTAGCCATCGCCCTGATCGCGGCAATCACGGGAAGCGTGCTGCTCGTTGGACTCAACGAGGACGGTACGGCGCACCTCAATCTACCCCTCGGCGTGTTGTTCGCGGTGCTGGCTGCCGCTGCCTATGGCGGCATGATTTTATGCGGTCGCCGCTTGGCGGGGACGTATCATCCCTTGCACACGACCACGCTGATGTTTGTCGCCGGCTCGATTCTGCTGCTGCTCCTCAACGCTGCCAGCGGCATTACGCTCCCAAGCTCCAATTCTGTGTGGCTGATCATGTTGTATCTGGCGGTCGCTCCGACTGCCTTGGGCTACGGATTATTTCATGCGGGGCTGCGAACCACAGCGGCGACGACGGCGAGCATTGTAAGTATGCTTGACCCTGTGGTGGCAGCCGGGCTGGCATGGATTTTGTTCAACGAGGTTCTATCCGTGCCAGCGATCATCGGCGCGCTTTTCTTGCTGATGGGGATCGGGCTGTTAGCGGCGACTTCTCACCGTACGAGCGATGGGTAAGCACTAGGCAAGCAGCTCAAGACAAATTTCGACGGCTTCAACCATTTGTTCCAACGGCATACCAGTGGTGACATCGCCTTCCGTTTTTGACAAACCGGGCACATGGATGAATCCACAGGGGATGTTCAGCCCGCGTTGCTCAACCCAATGCCGCGCCGTGTAGAAGACGTGATTGCACACAAACGTTCCGGCATGGTTGGAGATCGCTGCTGGTATGCCGCGCTCCAGCAGGGCAGCGAGCATGGCTGTGAGCGGGAGCGTTGACCAGTAGGCGATAGGACCTTCCGCTTCGATCAGATCGCCCGTTTTCAGCACATCCCCGTTGTCGGGGATCGACGCGTCGTCCACGTTCACGGCAATGCGCTCCAAGCCAATCACCGCTCGATTCTGCGCCACGCCGAGCGAAATCACGGCATCCGGTCTCCACACATTGAGCGCCGCGCAGATTTTGTCCGCTGCCGCGTGATACTCGGTCGGCAGCACCAGCGTGAGCAGGTCGGGGCGACTTTCCGCTAGGCGCTGCACGATCAACTGCGAGGGGTTGACCTCAACCTTGCCAAAGGGGTTAAAACCCGTGATGAGCATGCGCAAAAGAGGACTCCGATCTGTTGTTTCAACCGCGTAGGCAAGACGATTATACTAACGAACCTGCTTCCAATGCCCTTCAGAAATCACTTCGACCGCCCCGTCGATCACTTTGATAGCAGTCTCATCGTCAATCGCGTACCCCGGCACTTGCATCCCGGCAGCCCATTTTTCCGCGTGGGACAGGGTGTTGTACGGCAGCATCTCGTGATCGAGGTGCGGAAAGATCGCAAAATCGACCAGTCCCAGCGTTTCATCACCACCTGTGGGCGGAGTCCAACCGACGAAGTGCTGCCCGATGTTGGGCGTCATGATCATGCTCCCGGCGCTCAATCCCACATAGACCGCACGCAGCGACGGCAAGAGGTCTGCCAGCCCGGACTGCTGCATCCAGTAGGCTAGATACAGGGGATCGCCGCCATTGACTAGAATAACGTCAGTCTCCTGCACCAGAGGAGCCCAGAGCGCTTTGTCGATGCTCGGCAGCGCGGTGAGTTCCAGCACGCCGAGCGACTTCCAACCCAATTCGCACATGGGGCAGCGGGGTTCTAGCCCGCTGATGAATTTCCATGCCATAAGGGGTCCGTTGGGGAGGGCGTAGGACCCGGTGGTGATACACAGGGCGCTGCACTCGGCAATCGGCTTGCCCAGCAGGTCGAGCAGTGCCGTGTGGATGCTGGCGTTTTTGATGCCAGCCGAAGTGAGCAGCAGTTTCATACCCCATCTCCTTGACCAATCTGGTTCCAAAAGTCCATACCATGCACTCTATACTCGTTCTATGAGCGCGTGATTAGAACATTAGTACTAATTCTGACGATGCACACGTAGCGCCAACACGCTCTGGTTGAACGCCTCTTGATACGACTTCAGCCTGACCCGGTTCTGAGATTGAACAGAAATGCGGTAAGATTGTTTTGCTAATAGATCAAAACAGCGAAATGAACGGTATGAAACTGAACACGCCCACCCTGACACCCGATGAATTCGTCAAGCGCTGGCGTAACGCCGACGCCAACGAGCGCCAAAGCTATCAGGAACATTTCCGCGATGTGTGCCACCTGATCGGCGCAAAGACGCCCGGCGAATTGCAGCAGTTTGACGATTACACCTTCGAGTATGGGCTGAAAAAGACCGACGGGCGGCAGGGTTACGCCGACGTGTTCTTGCGTAATCACTTTGCGATTGAGTACAAGGGGCGCGACAAGTATAAAGACCTGCGCGACGCCTACCGCCAGTTGCAGCAGTACCGCGAAAACCTGAACAACCCGTATTTGTTGATCGTGTGCGACATTGACCACTGGGAGATTCGCACCAACTTCACGAATACGCCCGTCGTCGAGACGATCTTCAAGCATGAGGACTTGCTCAAGCCGCATTTCCGCACCATTTTGCGCCGCGTTTTCAGCGATCCGGCGAGTTTTCACCCGGAAAAGAACAAGCTGCAAATCACCGAAGACGTGGCAGGCAAATTTAAGAGCGTGGTCGATGACACGCTGGAACGCCAGAATGATCCCGAACGGGTGGCGCGCTTCATGACCAAGCTGGTCTTTTGCATGTTTGTCGAGGACATCGGGCTGCTGCCCAAACGCGCTTATGACGGCATTCTGACCGAAATCGTGCGCACGACGCGCTTTCACCGCAACGCCCGCGAATTGTTCCCGCGCTACATGCGCGAATTGTTCGACGCGATGGCGACCGGCGGCAACGTGCAAATGCTGGACATCCCCTATTTCAACGGTTCGATGTTCAGCGTGGGCGATGCGGACATTGTGCCGTTGGGCAGCGCCGCCCTCAATGCGCTGGATCAAGCCAGCGACCGCAACTGGGCGCACGTCGAACCGTCGGTGTTCGGCACGATCTTCGAGCGCACCTTAGACGACAAGAAGCGGGCGCAGTTGGGCGCGCATTACACGCATCCCGACGACATCCAACTGATCGTCAAGCCGGTGCTGATGCAGCCGCTGGAACGCGAATGGGCGGCGCTGCAAACCGCCGCCGCTCCCATCCGTGAGCGCTTCGTCAAGGCGCAAAGTGTGGTCGAACGGCTGTCCGCGCAGACCGAACTCGCCGCGCTGCGGGCGC
>JACSRG010000473.1 GCA_014879865.1 Anaerolinea sp. | reverse complement strand
AGATGTGTATAAGAGACAGATCCCTTTGGTGACGCGCATGAACATCGACTCAAGGTCTTTCGTCTCTTCGGCAAAGCCGAGGATGGCGATCTGCGCGCCGTACAGCTTTTGACTGAGCGCCGCGACGCCCGCATCGCCGCCGGTGTAGTCGATGCGCACGCGGAAGCGTCCGCCTTTCGGTTCGAGTTCGGACACGCCGACCACGCCGTCGAAGCTGCTGACCAACCCCTTGACCGTTTCGACCGCCGCCTGATCGAGCAGCGTCACGGTGATCTCGCGGTGCGGCTGAAGCTGCGCGCGCATCGCGTCCATGCTGCCCTGCGCGATCATGCTGCCCGCCTCGACGATGCCGATATGTGTGCAGATTTCGCTCACGTCGGCGAGGATGTGCGTCGAGAAGAAGATCGTCTTGCCCATCTTCGACAATTCGACCAGCAGTTCGCGGATTTCGACACGGGCGCGCGGGTCTAAGCCGGAGGCGGGTTCGTCCAGAATCAGCACCGCCGGGTCATGCGCCAGTGTGCGCGCCAGCGAAAGCCGCTGCTTCATACCGCGACTCAGCTTATCGACCATATCGTCGCGGCGATGCGTCAGATCGACCAACTGCAAGAGATCATCGATCAAGCGCTTGCGTTCGACTTCGGGGATGTCGTAGCAGGCGGCGAAAAAGTCGAGGTATTCCCACACGCGCATGTCGTCGTACACGCCGAACTCGTCCGGCATGTAGCCAATCGCCTTGCGGACGGCGCGCGGTTCATCGACCACCGAGTGCCCGTTGACCCACGCCTCGCCGGAGGTCGGGCGCGTGAGCGTGGTCAACATGCGCATGGTCGTGGTTTTGCCCGCGCCATTCGGACCGACGAAGCCGTAAATCGACCCGGCAGGAACTTCCAGCGACAACTCGTTGACCGCCGTGAACTTGCCGAACTTCTTGACCAGATTGTTCGTTTGGATGATAAGGTCTGTCATGTGCCTAATATTCCCCTGTTTGACTCACAAGCACTCGCCCAACGCGCACATAGCCCCCCGCCTCCTCAGAGACGATCCGCAGGCGCACTGCGTTCTGCGCCCCCAAGTAGCGCTCCGGCGCGGTAATCGTCAACAGCTCGTTGGCGACGGACATTTGTTCCCAGTCGCCCACCTGCCAATCCCACAAATACACCGGCATGTTGCGCCCGCCGACATTCACGTCGGCAAGCTGCACCAGCAGCGCATCGACGCGGCTGAGCACGGCATCCGGCAGCGGTGTGAACTGGAAAGCAATGTCGTCTCCCGGCTGCATCTGCAAGTTGATCGGCGCGATTTCGCCCATGCCGACACGCTCCCGCACCACCCATGTGAACTGATCCGGCGCAATCGTGACCGGTTCGTTCGGACGCTCCAGCGCGGTGCTCAGTTCGACGAGGTAGAGTGTCGTGTTCTGCGCGTTCCAATTCGCGCCCTGCATGTCGAGCGCCAGCGGGGATTGATCCGACCAGCCCGCCAGATACACGCGGTCGCCGCGCCCGGTTGCGCCGTAGGCGTCGTCGATCAGCGCCGAGAGGAAGTATTGGCGGCGGCGCTGGATGAGCAGATCCGGCGACGTCTCGAAGATGATGCGCCCGAACTGGTTGACGATGTTTTCGGGTCCCATGATGTCGGTCACGGTCTGCTTGTTGGCGAAAGCGCCCGTCCGCGAGCTGAACGTGATCAGCCCGGTGGATGTGCGCAGCACGGGCGACGGAAGCGACTCGCCGGGCAGAGTAAGGTCGAAGGGGAGAATATCCCCCGGCGCAAGCGGCTGACCGAGGCGATAGGCGACGCCGCGCGCCAGCACGACCGGGTCGGTGAGCGTCAAATCGGAGTCATTGCGTACCGAGCCGATGACGACCTGCTGCCCGGCGATCTCGTCGTAGGTAATCGCCGCGCTGCCGCCGATCTCCGGCGCGTCGATAGTCGTGGTCACGTTGAACCCGGCGATGAAACTCGCATCGACGGTAAAGTTCTGCGCCGTGAAACCGCTGCCTTCGGAGATTTCGATATTCGCCTGACTGCCGCGCGCGAAGATGCCCGTCGTCACGTTGACGCGCGGGATCGGACGGATTACGTCTGTTCCAGACAGGCTGTACGCGCCGCGCTGCGGTGACAGCAAACCGACCACGCCATCGACGCGCGCGGTTGGGTTATCCGCCCACACCTGCACCAGCGCGAGGCGATTGAGCGTCGCCTCGTTGCCGCGAAAATTCGAGCCGAGCAGCCACGCCAACCCGCTAAAGATCAAGATGAACAGAGGAATCGTCACCCACGCCCATTCACGGCGGTTGATCCGCGTTAGTACCACATAGTTGATCGGTCCGATCAGCCCGATATAGCCGACCAGAAAGGCGAGCAGCGGCAGAATATCCGGCAGCGGATCGTACCCCGGCAGGATTTCCGACGCCCGCGTAGCGCTGTCCCAATCGACCACGCCGTTCGACCAAGTCGTCTGCGGGCGCGTGCTGGTCGCCAGCGCGAACCACAGATCGCCCGCGTTAGTCCAGCCACGCAGCGGCGCATCGGTCGGGCTCATCGTCAGGTAATCGACCGTCCCGCTGCCAAGCGAACGCCGCGCGATCAACGGCGTACCACCGAACACCAGCGTGTTCGCCGCTTCGATCAGCGTCCCGGTGCTGACGACCGTATCGTCGCCGAGATCATCCGCCGGGAGATTGAGCCATTCCGCCAGCGGCGCGAGTCCGCCGACGACCACGCTGCTGTCCGGCACGAGCGGCAGCAGGTCGATCAAGCCCGCGCTGTTCGCCTGCCAGTTCGCGCCGCCCGTGACGACCAGATGCCCGCCGTTCATCACCCACGCGCGGATCGCCGTCCGCTGCGCTTCGCTCAACGCGCCTGTGTCCACCTCGGTGAACAGCACCAGATCGACCGCGTCGAGCGCGGCGGCGTTGTCGGGGATTTGCGCCACGCTCCAATTTGCCTGAAACGCGCTGAAAATGCCCGTCTTGATCGCGCTCAGGTCAACCGCGCCGAGCGCCGACTCGGTGACGACGACATGCAATCGGTCTTGCGGTTGAATCGAACGGGCGCTGGTCGTCGTCTGCGCGACTACCACGCCCGCGTCGTCGATCAACTCCACACGGATTTGCGTGGCGAACGAGCGCGCCGTGATGTACAGAATCGCCGTCTGGTCGCCGCCGCGCGGCAGCGTAATCGGAGTGCTGTACGTGTTGGCGATGCCGCTCCCGGAAGTCTCAGGGCGCACAACCAGTCGCCCGCTCACACCGTCGCCCGCATTCGTCAGACGCACGCTGATCGGCAGCCAGCCCCCATCGCGGAAGTACCCGTCAAAACCCGCTTCGGCGGTCAAGCTGATCAGGGTTTGTTCTTGTCCGGCGGTGGTCGAGCCGACACCGGCGGCGACAGGCGAGATGGCGAGTGCAGCGAGGACGAGCACGAGGATTACGAGCGCAATGAGCTTACGCATAACAAATATCATCCTTAGAAGTCTGCCACGTTGATTGTAACACGGTTGTTCGGATTGCTCGTTACAGCGATCTCATATTTGTACACAACTCCCGGCTTGATATATCATGTCCCTACGATTGCTGCCCGAAAGACTCAGTATATGTACACCATCTACGAACTGCCGACCAAACGTTTTCACCAGACCGCGACGCTCTTCGCGCGTGCGTGGTTTGACGAAATGTATATGGAATCCGTTTTGCTGGGACGCCAACCGGGACGCATCTTCGTCGATGATCCCACGACGCCGACCAGCGCCGTGATGTTCCGCACCTATGAATACTACACAGCCGGTGATCCCGTTCAATCCATGCGCCGCTTTCTGCGCGACGCCCCCGCCGAAGCCGATGTCTTCGACCATTTTTACGGCTGGTGTCCGGTCGGCAAGGCGTGGGAGGAAGCGCTGCTGGCAGATTTCGACTCGCTCGGCTACATCCCGCGCTTAAACTTCATCTGGAATAACGCGCCGCTGCTCAACTGGCGGGCGGGTCTGCCCGCCGGTACGGAAATCTGCCCGCTGGACAAAGCGCTGGCGCAGCAGGTCGATGAGGCGCTGCACGAGACCATCGGCTTGTTCTGGAGCGGCTATGATCGCTTCGAGCGGGATGGCTTCGGCTTCGCGCTGATGAAAGACGGCGTCCCCTTGTCCACCGCCTTCACGTCGTCCGTCGGGACGAAAGCCATCAACATTGCCGTCGCTACCGACGCCAACCAGCAGCGGCAGGGCTTGGCGAAATGGGTCTGCTCCGCGCTGATCGAGGAGACGCTGCGGCGTGGTCTGCTGCCGACGTGGGACACCGATTCGATGAATGGGCGGTCGCGCGCGCTGGCGAAACGGCTCGGCTTCATCGAACGCGAACCGTTCGTGGAGATCGGCTCGTATCCGCGCCTGCCGCTGGATCG
>JACSRG010000429.1 GCA_014879865.1 Anaerolinea sp. | reverse complement strand
GCGATGGGCGGCGTGCCGGGACCGATGGACTGCTTCTTGGTGATGCGCGGGATCAAGACGCTTGGCATTCGCATGGAGCGGCACAGCAGCAACGCGCTGAAGATCGCGCAGTTCCTTGAGGATCACCCGAAGGTCAAGCGGGTGCTGTATCCCGGCTTGGAGAGTCACCCGCAGTATGAGTTGGCGCTCCGCCAGATGCGGCAGTCCGGCGGGATGATCAGCATCATCCTCGACAGCCCCGAAGCCGCTGCGCGCATGGTCATGCGGACGAAATTGTTCGCGCTGGCAGAAAGCCTCGGCGGGGTAGAGAGTTTGATCGAGCATCCGTACAGCATGACCCACGCCAGCACGGCGACGAGTCCGCTGGCAGTGCCGACGGCACTCGTCCGTTTGAGCGTGGGCATCGAGAACATCGACGATTTGCTGGACGATGTCGCGCGGGCATTGACCGATTAGCCGCGTAGGAACGAGGCATGAGGGTGTTGAAAAAGCCCCTCATGCCCCTCGTCTCTACTCCGCACGCGGGGCGGAGCGGAAGCCTGCGCTCATGAAGGCGACTTTGCCTGCGCTGTCGCGCTGGAAGATCACCTGCGTGTTGATGTCCATGCCGTTATAGAACAACGCGAACGTATCGACCCCTACCGGACGCATTTCAATTTCGGGCTGACCCGTTGGATGGGCGATCAAGTGATCATCCTGCATGGCGACTTCGATGGTCAGCACTGTTTCGCCGTAGATATCGCCCATGACGTAAGTACCCACATATTCGGCGAGGTCAGCGGCGCTGAGTTCCGGCACGGGCGGTGGCTCGACTTCCGGCAGGTCAAGCAGCAGATCGACCGCCGCATCGAAGATCGGCGTGGCGTCGAAACCATCCATGTTGGCGAACACGATCACGCCGAGTCCGTATTCGGGCAGTGTGTTGAAGAAGGACGAGTAGCCGTTGATCGCACCGTCATGCCCGACGGCAGTCACCCCGCGATACTCGGAGATGATCAAGCCCAAGCCATAAGCAATCGTACCCGCGCCGAGGACTGGAGTTTGCATGAGCTGTGCAGATTCCGGCGTCAGGATCGATTCCTGATTGATCGCGCCGTCGCTGAGGACGAATTCTGCCAGCAGCGCCAGATCATTGACCGACGAGAAGACGAAGCCTGCCGGGTATTCGGCGACGTTATCGACATTGGGACGTACCGGGAACGCGCCGGACATGGTCGGGGTGTAGCCTGCCGCGAGCGGGTAGGTCATGGCAAGGTTCGGGTAGAGCGTTGTGCGCTCCATGCCGAGTGCCGGGAAGACTTCTTCCGCCATGTAGTCGGCGTAGTTCATCCCGCTCACCGTTTCGATAATGCGCCCAACGGTATCGAAGCCGGGGTTGGAATAGCTGAAGGCTGCGCCGGGTTGACCAAATAGGGCGCTCTCGTCAAAGCTGGCGACGTAGTCGCTCAGTGCTGCCGGGTCAAGGCGACCATACGGCTCGGCATTATCGCTCATGCCGGAAGTGTGCGAGAGTAAATGGCGCACGGTGATGTCGTCGCTCACCGTGAATTCCGGAACGTAGCTTGAAACAGGCGCATCCAGATCGACCAGCCCATCTTCGACCAGCATGAGCAGCCCAATTGTCGTCAGCGGTTTGGTGGTCGAGCCAATGCGGAATAACGTGTCTGGCGTGACCGGATCGTTCGTTTCAGTGTTGCGGACGCCGAAGCCTTCGCTGTAGATGACTATCCCATCGAAGACGACTCCGACCGCCAGTCCCGGCGCGTGCTGCGCCTCGAGCTGCGCTTGGATCACATCGGTTAAGGGCGAAAAGTCGATGTCGTTAGCAGGTGTTTGTTCCTGCGCGGCGGCAGGCAGGGCGAAGAGCATCATGGTCAGGAGAACAACGAGTACACGCTTCAAGTTCATTTCCTTTCGCAGCGTATAGCTAAGTCCACTGTCTCATCTATACGGCGAAAGTGAAAGAAGGTTGTAGGGGCATGGTCTCTCGACAAACCATGCCCCTACGGGGATTAATTACATGCCGGGGTCGATGCGGACGACGCCGCCCATCATGCCGGGGGCAAAGGCAATCGTGCCATAGCTGACGTAGAGCATACCGTCAGGACCCTTGGCGATGGCGAACGGCGCAAGCAAGCCTTCCGCGACCGGGGTCACGCCATCGGACGAGACGGTGACGACGCTGCCGGGTCCGGGACCCTGTTCGCCGAAGATCACAAGCTGCACGGCGTACAGCGTGTCGCCGTCGAGCAGGATGTCGGTGATGGTGTTCAGACCGGCAAACGTTTCTACCAGTTCGCCGTTCGCCCAGTGTTCGATCTTGCCCGCACCCGGAGCGAGACCTTCGCCGAGGAAGCCCACATACACGCTGTCGTCTGCGGCGACTTCGACTGAGGTCGGCACGTCGTTGCCCCACGTGGCGACCGTCGCCAGCCCGGCTTCTTCCGTCCACGAGAGCAAGCAGTTGCAGCCCGCATCGGTGATCAGCATCGTGCCGTCAGAGAGCCACGCCAGATCACTCACGTTGCTGTCGTAGCCGCGACCATCGGGATCATTCGTCAGTTCGTACTCGTTCAGGTTGATGACGGTCAGTGTAGCGCGGGTTTCCATGTCGATTTCGGCGATGGTGTCGAACCAGAACATGCCGGTCAGCGCGGGACCCGTGCCGTTGAAGACGATCCAGAGCGAACCATCACGCGGAATGGCGCGATACAGCCCGGTGGTTTCGCTGGGGGCGGCGTAGCTGGGGAAGCCGGGGATCAAGTCCATCGCCGTGCCATCCGCCGCGACGGAGACCACGCGCCCGGTCAAACCGATTTGCATCTCCGAGACACCTTCGGGGCTCGGCAGCGAGAGCGTGGTTTCGCCGCCCGTACCGGCGACGGCGACCAGCAGATTGCCCGCGTCGTCAAACGCGACGCCGCGCGGTGCGCCGAGATCACCGATGACGAGTTCGCCGGGGAGGGGCGGCATGCCCATGTCGGGCGGCGCGCTTTCCGGCGTCGCTTCTTGGGCGAGTGCACCGAACGTCAAGCCGAGCGATAGTACAGCGATAATTCCCAAAACCAATACAAACGACATTCTCGCCGAATGGCGACGTGGCTGGATGTTCACGGAGCTCTCCTCTGATTCTGTTGTAGAAGATTAAGGTCTACATCACCATACTAATCAGGCAGCGCGTATATGTCATACGACTTAAGGCGGATTTTGGCAGGGTCATAGGGCGCATATGAAGAGGGGCGCATGGGACAGCGCCCCTCGGAGGTTAGCGGTTGGTCAAGAAGTCGAGCAGATCGATGTTGGTGATAATGCCCACGACCCGCTTATCGTCGCTGCCGGGTATGCGTTCCGTGATCAAGGCGACTGGACTGGTATTGAACACGCTCATCACGGCTTCGACGGGCGTTTCCGTTGAGAGGGTTTGCACGTTGGCGTCGATCACGTTGGCGTTGTGGATCGGGGTGCTTGCGCCGTCGCTGCCCGGTTGGCGCAGCAGGTAGTTGAGCAAGCTGACCTCAGTGACCAAGCCGAGCAGTTGATCGCGTTCGCCGACGACCGGAAGCTGTGAGATGTTGTTTGCCTTGAGCTTGCCGATCACGTCGCTGACGGATTCGTCGGCGTGGGCGACGACCAGTTCGGTCGGTTGTTTCTTTGCCAGCACTGCCGCGACCGGCGTATCGACCCATGCGTTATCCAAGAAGCGATTCTCGCGCATCCAGTTGTCGTCGAAGATTTTGCTCAGGTAGCGGCTGCCGCCATCGGGGAGCAGCACGACAATCATTTTGTCCGCGCCGAGATCGCGATCTGCGGCGTAACGCAGCGCACCCGCGACTGCGAAACCGCCAGAACCGCCGACGAACATGCCTTCTTCGCGCACGAGGCGGCGCGTCATGAGGAACGACTCTTTGTCCGTCACCTTGACAATATCGTCAATCACGCTGAAATCGTAGGTCGAGGGGATGAAGTCTTCGCCCACGCCTTCGACTTTGTAGGCATGGGCTTCGGTCATTTTGCCCGTGTAGAAATAGTCGTGCAGGATCGAGCCGATGGGGTCAACGCCGACGATCTGGATTTTCGGGTTCATCTCCTTGAGGTAGCGTCCCACCCCGGTGATCGTGCCGCCCGTACCCATCCCCGTGACGAACACGTCGATCTTGCCGCCTGTTTGCTCCCAGATTTCCGGTCCGGTCGTGTCGTAGTGCGTCTGCGGGTTGACCGGGTTATGATACTGGTTCGCCAGAATGCTGTTCGGCGTCTCTGCGACGATCTGCTTGGCGACGCTGTAGTAGCTGCGCGGATCGTCCGGTTCGACGTTGGTCGGCGTGACGACGACGCGCGCGCCGTAAGCACGCAGCACGCGGATTTTCTCTTCGGACATCTTGTCCGGCATGACGAACACGCACTTGTACCCCTTGATCGCGGCAGCAATCGCCAAGCCGACGCCTGT
>JACSRG010000338.1 GCA_014879865.1 Anaerolinea sp. | reverse complement strand
ACCACCCGGTGACGGTGGACAATGCTATTCGGTCGCTACCGCTGTTGATCGCGGCGTGTGCTATGGGGCAATCAGTGTGGTTCTGGATACCGCACCCAATTGTCAGGGCACACAGTACCTACCGGGAACGACCGTTCAAGCGCACGTTTCGGTCGAAGATTCCAAGTGCCGCGTCCTGTCATGGACTGGCTGCGGCGCATCTGGATCGGGGAGCAGTGTTTCATTCGTGCCGCCGAGTAGCTGCACGATCACTGCTCATATGGGCTATTGAGTCATGGGTTTAGCGAACGGGGGTACGTGTTATCCCCGTTCGTCGAACGAAGGTTTCAAACATGCGCTGACCAACCTCGCTCCACTGTACGTGGGGTTAGATGTCCCTACGTCCCGCGCAGTTCGATCCGCGACGGGGATTGCCAGCGGATTGCCGCGATCACCGTACGCCAATAGGCAGCAGCGCATGATCGGTCGAGCGGAAGATTGACAAGGGCAACAAATGCATGAGTCAAGATGATCGCCGCGCGCACGACGACCGCTTGCCACGCTGGCTTGTGCTTTAGGTAGTAATTGAGCAGTGAAACGCGGTCATCTGGCAGGGTTGCCAAGTTGATTCGCTGCCCAATGCCGTAATGCGTGACTTTCGCCGGAGCGACGAACGCGACTTTCCATCCACACTTCCGAAAGCGCAGATGCCAGTCGATTTCTTCCCCATACATACGCGTCGATTCATCCATCAGCCCCACCTGATCGCTCGCAGCACGCCGCACGACCATCGCGACGCCCTTCACCACTGCCACTTCGCGCGTTTCGGTCTGCTCTACCCACGAAGCAATCCGCACGACTTTGAGTCGCTGAAGCAACTGGCGAAGCGCTGTACCTTCGGCGGTAAACCGGGACAAGCCAGAAATCTTGTACAAGGTCAACGGCAGTATCGGGTCACCGTAGACGGAGACCTGCGGAGTTCCGTTCGGGTTGAGCAGCGATGCACCCACCAGCCCAACATCGTGATGTTCGTCCAGATAATCGCACAGCAGATCGATTGCTTGAGGATGAACTTCAATATCGTCGTTGAGTAAGGCGACGTACGGTGTCTGGGCAATACGCATAATCTGATTATGGTTGGCGGCAAAGCCCTGCGGATTCGTGTTCACCAGCACCGTCACTTGCGGGAATGCTGCGCGAAGTCGGGCAATATCCTCTGCGCCGCCTTGATTAACCACCACATAGACTCGGAGCGGTCGGTCTGTATGGGCAAACAGCGTTGTCAGCGCGCGTTCGATGTGAGCGAAATTCTGGTGGACAATAAGACTGACAGTGACATCGGTCATGGTTTGTGCCCTGTTGACTGGCGTAGCTGGCTTGCGCGTCGATACACCCTCTGTGCGTTTTCAAAGCCTTGAGTGCCGAGAATCGACATGAGCAGCATTAGATAGGCGCGGCGGACGGTCGGGGCGAGGCGAAGCGAACGCAGCACATACTGAAATGACTGCTTCCGATGTCGGGCATACAGATGATACGTCGCGTGCCAAGTATAAAACTCGGCTTTCTGTACCGGTATGAGCTTGGCAAACGCAGGCATTCGCATGATTTGTTCTTGTACGCTAACAAGCGAAGCGCCGACAATATCCATACGCTTGGTCATCATGTCAGGATGCGAACGGTAATACGCCAGCGGTTCATTGATGGCAGTAACGACGCGTTCTGCCAGCAAATATGACCAGAGCTCGAGGTCTTCCGCCGATCTATAGCGTGCGTCGAACAAGTCGTCCCGCTGGACAATTGAACGGCGAAACATAACAGCATGGATCGGAAACAAATGGCGGCAGATCACGTGAGCGAAGACATTTCCACTTGGCAGCGGCGGGCGTCGAAACCACTGGAGCGGCTGTCCCTGCAAGTCGGTCATGTACGCCCCCGTATACACAAAGTCAAGCGCGGGGTTGTTCTCTAAACATGCTGCTCGCTTCTCGATGCTGGTAGGTTCTAGAGTATCGTCACCATCAAGAAACGCGATCAGGTCGCCGGTCGAACACTTATATGCGGTATTTCGCGCCGCAGATGCGCCGCGATTCTCCTGCCGCACAGCGATGATTTGATCGGCATAGTGGTCTAAAACGGCTGCTGTGTCGTCGGTCGAACCGTCATCGACCACGACAATTTCGTCCGGTCGCCGCGTCTGCTTCAACAAGCATTCGATAGCGTCCGGGAGAAAACGGGCGTGGTTATAGGCAGGTATTAAGACTGACACCCGTAGCATCGACGTCTCCGACAGTTTATAATCAAGGCTATCATAAACGACTCTTTCGCAACACTGCGTAATGGTTTTCTGACACTCGCCTCGTGTTAGAATGAGTCGTGCGCTGGTGTGGAAGGCAGATCCATCATCGAAACCGGAAAGAACACAGGAGTCAGCGACAAAGCTGGTCGTTCCACCTCATTGTCATCCGATCCCCTCGTGGGCATTCCGCGACCTTCCTCTCATCTTGATGCTGCATGATGTTTAACTGCGCCATCAGTAGAGCGTCACGGGCGTGCTGTGGCTACCGCGCCTGTACATACCCGGCAGAGGATATGCTGCGATGAGTTCCGTGAATTCCCTTTTCCACTTTCTGCGCCGTCGATACAAGGACTTCGAACAGCAGCGAGAGCGACGCGCTTATCTCACCGGAGGACGCCTACCTTGGACTGCGGGCTACTGGACTTTCCGGAACCACTACATCCGAGATGTTCTGGCAGCCCCGGATCGCCTTGCCGCATTTACAGTGCGCGGTTCACTCCCTCCGAATTATGGGGAACGTCTGGATGAGCGGACAGTTGAATATCCTTGGGTATTGGCGCGTGTGGGTACGGGTGGCGGAAGGCTGCTCGACGCTGGCTCAACATTGAATTTCGATTTCCTGCTCGATCACGCCTCTTTACGCGAGAAGTCAATCGTTATCACCACGCTTGCGCCGGAGGGATTCATCGAACGCCCAAACGTCTCATATCTCTACGGTGATTTGCGTGACACAATACTGAGAGACGCTATCTTTGACACGATTGTGTGTATCTCTACGCTTGAACATGTCGGCATGAACAACACGATGCTCTACACGGCTGATACACGCTTCAAAGAAGCGGATTTCTTCGCCTATCGCGCCGTCCTACGCGAATTCCAAAGACTCCTCAAGCCGGGTGGCAAACTGCTGCTTACTGTGCCTTACGGTCGTTACGAAGATCATGGGTGGCTGCAGCAGTTTGACGCCGATAGGATCGCAGACGTGCTCGACTGTTTCGCTCCACGCACGAGCCAGATCACCTACTACCGCTACTTACCGGATGGTTGGCATCTCTCGACCGCTGCCGAGTGCGCCGACTGTCGCTATTTCAACATTCACACCACCCGGCAGCATGACCCCGACTACGCCGCCGCTGCCCGCGCAGTCGCATGCATTGAGGCGACTAGATGAGCAAACCGCTGAAGATAGCCATCTATGCACTACTCAAGCCAACCGATGGTGGAGTTGCCACCGTCACCGCCGCGCTGATTCGTGCATTGGGGCAGCTTACGGATGGGGATGAAAGTTACGTAATCATTGGACGCCCGGACGCGAAGGAGTGGTTAGGCACGAGTCTTGGAGCCAACCAGACATGGGTAGACGCTCCTATGCCTCAAGCGCCGTGGAGTGGAAACACACGCCGCTTGCTGCGTCCAATACTGCTCAAATTTCGGTCATTTGGCAGACGACTGCTCGATGTCGGCGAGCAACCCCTCCAAGTTCCCACATCCACCGGCTTCTATGAAAGCCTCGGTTGCGATTTAATTCACTTCCCGTACCAAGTCTTCGTCATTCCGGCACTGCCTTTCATCTATCAGCCGTGGGACTTGCAGCATCTCCACTATCCGCAGTTCTTTTCGCCGCAAGAGATCGCTTGGCGAGATGTATTGTTCCGCACTGGCTGTAATCTGGCGCGTGCGGTTGTTGTCGCGACCGACTATGTTCGCGCCGATGTCGCCGTAAACTATGCACTTCCGGCACGCAAACTGTATCGTATTCCGCCGGGCGCACCCTTACAATCCTTGACGCCCGCCTCCGTCGATCACGAGCGTGTGCTTGAGAAGTACCGCTTCCGGCAGCCATTCATGCTCTATCCGGCGCAGACATGGGAGCACAAGAATCATGCCCGACTGCTTGAGGCATTGGCGCTGCTCCGTGACCAACGCGATCTCCGCCTCACGCTTGTTTGCACCGGTGACCGCACGGACTACTGGCATACTTTAAAGGCAGTGATCGCATCCTATCGCCTCGAAGATCAGGTACACTTTCTTGGTCACGTCCCTGCGGATGACCTCCGGGCATTATACGCGCTGTGTGATTTTGTCGTTTTCCCATCGCTATTTGAGGGATTCGGCACACTCCCGCTCGAAGCGTGGGCAAGTGGCAAACCTGTGCTGAGTTCTTCGACAGGCGCATTGGGTGAGGTGGT
>JACSRG010000746.1 GCA_014879865.1 Anaerolinea sp. | reverse complement strand
GAGGGGGAGCGTGTATTTATAAATCCAGCAACGACTAGGATACCCAGCCCGATCCATGTCACCAGACTCAAGAGCGCGCCGATGCGGTAGCTGAGCGGGTTATAGATCAGGCGTACCGTCGAATCGCCTGCCGGGACGCTCACGGCGGTCAAGCCGCCATAAGCGCGGTAGATCGGGGCGGGCGTCCCGTTGACCGCTGCCTCCCAACCGGGATAGTCGATGAGCGCGACCGAGAGCAGGGCGGGCGTCGGCGTGCTGGCGTTGATCTCGATCAGTTCCGGCTCGAAACGCGTGACGGTTGCGGGGATTGGCTCGGCGGCGGTCAGTGCAATGCCGGGATCACCCTCGATCAACAGCGTACGGCGTGGGTTGAAACCCGGATCGGCGAGGATGCTGTATGCCTGTGCGTCGTCGCCCATCATTGCCGCGTCGGACAGCAGCAGCGCGAACGGACGCGGATCGCTTAAGCGGTGTATGTTGATCGCGCCGTAGCGATCCGTCCCCGTGCCGATGATCTCCGACGCGACCGGCAGTTCTTGCCAGTCGGTGTAGACGTAGCGCACGGCGAACAGTTCCCACGCGACTGGATCGGGGATTTCGCCCTCAATCAACGTAAACGCGCTGTCGAGCCACAGCGGGCTGATCCCGTGAATGTCCTGCACGCCGTACAAACTGCCGTAGTTGTCGCCCAAACCGCGAAAACCATCGACGCGGAAGGGGATAGCTGTATCCGCCAGCACGGCGGTGACGTGATCCGGCGGCGGATCGATCGCGATCTGCGTATCCGGCGGCACGGGATCATAAACGGGGTCGGCGTCCATGTTGACTGTAAACAACTCGAACACGAGCAGCGCGGCGATTCCCCACACGTAAGCGGGGCGCGCATAGCCGGTGATTGCGGGGATGAGCAGCATCAGTATGCCGACGACCAGCAGCGTCAGCACGACCACGCCGATCACGCCGCCGAAAGCTTCGGGCGTCCCGATCCACGCGGCGAAGATCAGCGCGGTGAAGAGCAGCGCCAGCCGGAAAGCGCCTGTCAGCCACACGCGCAGACGCAGCGCCGATGGATAATCGCCGCCCGTGTCCCAGATCGCCAGTCGTGCCGCGCCCATGCCCGCGAGGATGGCAAGGCTGTTGGCGACCAGATAGGCGGCGCGTTCCTGCCCGCGAAAGAAGCGCAAGCCGGGGAGGATGTTATAGAGTGCCGGGAAGATGACGCTGTTGCCGCCGAAGCTCCACAGCAGCGCGATCAACGCAACCGCACCCCAGAACCACGCGCCTGAAACGCGCCGCCACAGGGCGATCAACGCGAGGAACACGCCGGTCACGCCGACGTACAGGGGCGAAAATAGGCTGACGATGGTCGGGTAGACGAACTGAATCACGTCCTGAATCGGGAAGCCGTTGCTCTTGGCGTCGTAGCCGAAGCCCGCGCGCGTCGTATAGAGCAGGTATTCCGCGCCGGGGATCAACTGCACGGCGGCGACTCCGAACGCGATTAGCCCGAACAGCGCTGTCCCCATGATGAATGACGCAGCACGCCAGCGCCGCTCATAGACGCGCCACGCGAGATAGGCGACGAGCAGGTAGGTGAGCAAGAAACTGGTTTGTGGATGACCTGCCAGCCATGACAAGCCAAGCGCTGATCCGGTCACGAGCAGGCATTTCCAGCCGGGACGGTCGCCGCGCGTGGCTTCGTAGATGCCGAGCGCTGCCAGTGGTAAATAGACACCTGCTTCGAGCAGCGCCAGTTGCAGCGGCGGATAGCCAGAGAGAAAACCGCCGTAACCCGCGATGATTGCGGCGACCAGCCCGCCGATCACCTTGCCCGTGATCCGGCGCACGAAGAGGTACATCAGCAGCGTGAAGGCGAGCACATGGAACGCCATTTCCAGTTCGAGCGCGTGATACGTCCACCCGCCCGACCAGCGCGCCAGCGTAATCGTCAGCAGGCGCGGCGGGTAGAAGACGGCGGCTTGCGTGTCGGCGATGAAGGGCAGCCCGCCGTTGTTGTACGGATTCCACAGCGGGATTTCGCCCTCGGCGAAGCGGCTGTACTGGTAGCCCGCGAAGGTGACGAACTGACCGGAGAAATCGCCAAGTGTCAGCGAGGCTTGATCGGCGCGTATGGGGGTGAACAACCGCCAGAAGAACAGCAGCCACAGCGCGATCAAGGCGATCACGGCGAACAGATCGCGGCGGCAGTGGAGCAGGGCGGGCAAATTCATCAACTCGTAGCCTAATCGTCGGACATCGGCACAGCTTTTCCAGTGTACCCGCTCAAACGCAGACGTTACAATAGACGATTGGACGACGCATTCCCACGTCATACGTGATTGTTCTTACGAGAGGGATTTCTTTGGGGCGATTAATTCGTGTTCTAGCGGTCTTGGGCGTCGCGGTGCTGCTGGCGAGTTTATTGTGCGCGGGCGTGTTGTTCATCGTGAGCGGCGGCAGCCCGATCAACTACATCCAGACTGCCTTCATCCGCGCATCCCTCGCCGGACGCGAGGATGACCTCAACACCCCGGCAGGGAGCGACTCGACGCCGCAGCGCTTTGTCGTCGCGTTGGGCGATACCCCGCGTGTGATCGGCGCGAATCTGGCGGATGCCCGGCTGATCAACGACGCGCAGTTGTTTGTGGACTACCTGATCGCCAACGATCTGGATACGGAACTCGAAGCCGGGACGTATTTCCTCCGGCAGACGCAGATCATCCCCGACATCGCTCAAACGCTGACCGATTCGCGTAACGCCGCCATCACCTTCGTGATCCTCGAAGGCTGGCGCATGGAAGAAGTCGCCGAGGCGATTGACCGCAATCCGCTGTTCGGTTTCAGCGGGGCGGACTTCCTGACCGCAGTCGGGCGCGGCGTGATCGTCGATCCGGCATTCACTACACAGGTCGGGTTGCCTGCCGGGTCATCGCTCGAAGGCTTTCTGTTCCCGAATACCTATCAACTGCCGCCGGACATCAGCGCTGCCGGTCTGCGTGATCTGCTGCTGGACGAATTCTTGCGCCAAGTCGGATCGGGCGCGTTCGCCAGCGCCGCGCAGCAAAATTTGACCCTGTTCGAGGCGGTCACGCTGGCGTCGATCATTCAGCGCGAAGCGGTTCACAGTGAAGAGCATCCGATGATCTCCAGCGTCTACCGCAACCGTCTGGACGTAGGCATGAGGCTCGATGCTGATCCGACTGTGCAGTACCCGCTCGGTCAGCCGGGGAACTGGTGGACGCGGATCACGCAGGCGGATTATCAGGGTGTGGTGTCACCATACAACACCTACCGCGTGACCGGTCTGCCGCCGGGACCGATTGCCAGCCCCGGCTTGTCGGCGATCATCGCCGCGCTTAACCCGACCGAGTCGCCGTATTTCTACTTCCAAGCCGATTGCGGCGGCAGCGGCTATCACAATTTCAGCGAGACGTATGAAGAACATCTGGCGAAAAGCTGCTTCTAAGCCTGTCATGTTGGTAATCATCGCGCTGCTGCTTTCCGCCTGCGCGGTGACGCACACGCCGCCGATCTACCGGATTGCGCTGCTTGCCCCGTTCGAGGGACGTTACGCCGAGATCGGCTACAACGCGCTGTACGCGGCGCGCTTGGCGTTCACTGCAACCGGCGTAACGAACATCGAACTGATGGCGGTGGATGATGGCGGGAGCGTCGAGACGGCGGTGCTGCGCGCCCGCGCCTTGAGCCTTGATCCACAGGTGATCGGGGCACTGGTGTTGGGGTATCAATCGTCTGATCCGGCGGTTCAGGTGGCGCTCGGCGACATTCCGGTGCTCATCGTCGGGCGCTGGACGGACTCGCGCGCTGCCGAAAACGTCTTCATCCTGTCATCGCGTGACATTCACACGCCGCTTGATCCGGTGACTGCGCAGATCGACGTGCCATACGAAGGCGGTGATGTGTGGATGCTGGAAGGAGCGCGGCGCTTGCGCGAGTCGCTGGACGGAATCACGGTGGTGACGAGCGGGAGTCCGGCGGATGCCGATTTCGTGGACTGGTATAGAGTGGGAAATGCTTTTGCGCCTGAACCGAATCAACTGGCGATGCTCAGCTATGACGCCGCTGCCTTCCTGATCCAAGCCGCTGGCATCCTGCGCCGGGATCGGGCTTCCACCACCCGTTGGCTTACCGAAACAACCTATAATGGGACGTTGAGCGGCGACATCAAATTCGAAAGTGATGGCTATTGGAGCCAAGCGCCGATCAACCGCTATCGATTTGAAAATGGCGCGTGGTCTGAGGCGGATTCGTAGGGACGCGGCGGTTGCTTCGCGTGTCCCTACGATCTTTGTGTTCGTCAGTTAAAGAACAGCAGCGAGTCCGGTCACGACTCAATCACGTCGTAGAACAGGGGCAGCGGTTCGACCGGGCGTTCGGCATAGGCGAATGCTGCATCGAGATGCGCCACACATGCCGCGATCTTCGCGCGGTCGTTGGCGTAAATCGTCGTGAT
>JACSRG010000171.1 GCA_014879865.1 Anaerolinea sp. | reverse complement strand
CTCGAAGCACCGCAGCATCCGGTCATCTCCAGCAATGGGCATCACGGCACAAACGGTGCCCCCGAACAATCCGCGCTTTTGTAACCTAATCCATTCACGAAAGGAATATTTCACCATGACTGACCAAAACCCGACCCCACTGGCCCGCGTGTTCAAGATCGGTGCGACCCGCGTCGTCGAAGACCCCTCCATGTCCGGCTTGAGCAATGAGCAGGTGCGCGACCTGCTCAAGACCAGCTACCCGGAAATCGCCAACGCGACATTGCGCGAACGCGACGAGAACGGGCTGCGCGTGGTCGAGTTTCTGCCCCAGCCGGGGCGCAAAGGTTGACAGGGATGGACAACATTTCGTTCGCCTTGAACGAATTAGTGTCCTGCCTCGCGTCCACACCGCCGCTCGACTTGAAAGGGATGGGGCTGCTGCGCGAGCAGCCTCATCTCATCTCCGGCACCGCGCGCATTCCCCGTCCGCAGCTCGTCGAAGCAGTGACGGAAATCGTCGCCTACACCGGACGCTGCGCGGCGGCAGCACGCAGTCTGGCGAACCTCACGCCCGTTCCTCTTCTGTCGGTGAGCCTTGGAGAATTCGGCCTATGAACCCACTCACAAGCATGTTTGATCAGTTGGCGGTGTCGCTGACCGCCGATCCGCTGCTTCTGCTGGCATCAACCGTCGCCGCCTTCGATCCGTTCTGGAACGCCTTCGAAGCGGAGGACATCGACTACGACACTGATCCACTGCACATCGCTTTGCAGGTCACGCGCGGCGCATTCCCCGACATCTATGCCGAAGCGGTCGAGCGCCTGCGGGCAGGCGCATCGTATCAGGAGATGGATCGCCTGCTGTGCAAGGTAATTTCCGCCAAAGGTATCCTGCTCGATGACCTTGATGTGATCGGCTGGGGCGTGCCGCTCAATGCCATCGGGGTCGATCTCGAAGACCCGGACTTCTACGCCGTCCACACAGATCTGCTGCCGATCCTCGCGCCGTTTGGCATCAACATTCCCGAAGGAGAAATATACAGCGTCAATGTGCCGGAGTGCGTGTATCCCGCCGGGCGTGCCGTCGCCGCCAGCCTGCTAGAGCAGACCGACCCAGTGCTGCGGCAGGTCGGGTGGGCATTCGGCTGGTTGTTTTCCTGCACGGGCAACAGCCTGATCGACTACACCGACGAAGCCTTATCCGAAATCCCGCCGCTCTCGTGGTCAGCCGAAGATGTCGCGTTCGCTATCGAACTGATCGAAGAAGCGGACGGCATTCTGCGCGATGTGCAGGCGGGCATCGACCATCTGAAACAGTCACCCAATCTGCGGGCGGCGCTGGAGCACAATATCGCGCATCTCTATCGTGAACTCAAGCAGAAAGGCAAGCTCAATGAACGGAACCCCCGACTATGCTGGACAAGCCCTCTCGGCAGCGCTGACGGAAGCACCGTCGCTCATTCTCAGTTTTTACTCGTTCGGCGTGATGCTGCGTAAGCAGGAAGGCGAACTGATCACGGAGTTTCCCGTTGACCCGGCGCAGATTGCGATGGCGCTGGCGGCAAAGGTCACGTTCGATACCGGATTGCTCGGCGGCAACACCCTGCTCGTCCGGCAGGACGGCGTGAAGAAGACCATCATCGAGTATCGTCCGCCGCAGAAAACAGGCATCTTTCTCGACGGCTCGGAGACGGCACTTCGGGTGCCGCTCCCCGGACTGGTCATGATCCGTGTGACGACGGAAGGCAAAGCGCCGCAGTATGGCTTGTACGCGGTGAAACGCCGCCCCGATAACCTAGACATCCCGCTCTTTCACACGCCGATCCCCAACGTGTTTGGCTCCGGCGCTATTTGCTGGGGGACGGTGCCGCGCGTCGAGGATGCGGCGCTGCGCGGCTCATCGCTGGCGAACGACTGGACGATGCTCTTGGGGTCATCGTTCGGCGATCATGCCGTCACCGGCAAGAGCAAGCGTCAGCCGCAGGACATCCGCAAGCTGCTCATTGAACTGGAGGGGAAGAAGGCAGCGCGCTACCCAACGAGCGATCTCATCCCCGTGAAGAAGACACTCGTTCAGGTGCTAGGAGATGAGGCATGAGCGGCATGTTCGATCCCAACACGCACATTCAAACGGTCGTCATCGTCGGCTGCGGCGGGACGGGCGCTCAGGTTGCCCGCATCGTCGCGCGCCTCCTCTACGATATGCGCCGCGCCCGGCTGCACACGCCCAACCTGCTCCTGATCGATCCCGATCACGTGGAGGAGAAAAACGTCGGGCGGCAGTTGTTCACCCCGGCGGATGCGGCGCTCAAGCTGCCGAAAGCGGAAGTGGTCGGCAAGCGGCTCAACATGGCGCTGGGCATGGACATCGCCTGGTGTGTCGAACCGTTCAACGCGGAGAAGCACGGCAGTCGCTACGGGTCGCAGCTCGTCATCGGCTGTGTCGATAATCACCTTGCCCGGCGGGAGCTGCACGCGGCGAAAGGCATCTTGATCGGAGCGGGCAACTACCGCGACGGTGGACAAGTCATCATCGGGAATACGAGCGATGCTGACCTGATGCGCCGCCATCTCGACGGGAAGGACGGCAAATACGCTTATCTACCGAAAGAGGGGCTACTGTTTCCGACACTGCTCGAACCAGAAGCGCCTCCACCAGAACCGCAGCCCGCCCTCTCGTGTGCGGAACTGGTGCTGCGTGGGGAGCAGGATGTTTTGGTCAACGACTGGATGGCGTGCGTCGTCGGACAGTACGTCGCTGCGCTTCTGCGCCGCCAGCCCATTCGAACCTTCGCCAGCTTCGTCAGCTTGGACGGGATGAGCATCCGGAGCCTGCCGATTTGTCGTGAGGAACTGAGTGCCTATGTTCCGGAGGGAACCTAATGCTCCACTGCAAACACCAGAACTTCCATCGCTCGAAGCTGCCACCACCCGGCGCAGTCGGGCACATCGCGGGGCTGAGTACGGTCAATCCACGCCGCAAGTGCATCGTAAGCCATTACCCGCTGTGCGACAGCGCCGATTACCGCTACAGCATCGGCATCCACACGGTCTGGGTACGCTTCCTCGACAACGGCGAACTGGCGCGTTTCAGCGGTATCTGGTTTGAGGAGGTGCCGTGACGATGCTCACCCACCTCGATTGGCAGCCGGTCATCTTGCTCAAAGTCGTTCGCTTGCCCTTCAGCGATCTCGGCGGACTCTCCCTGAAATGCGCTTATCTCGCGCACGATGACGGACGCATACTCTACGCGGACTGGACACTCGATGCCGCCGAGCGCGCCGAACCGCTCGTCTTCGCCACCGGTTGGGCGTTCACCTCCATGCCGATGCTTCCATTCCGTTTGCAGGGCGACGGCGCAAAACGTGTTCCGAGTGGGACATGGGTGCTGCCGTACAAGGACAGCCTGTACACGCTCTACAGCACCGCAAGTGCAGTTCTCGCGCGTCTCCTCCACCAGATCGACCAGCGCCCGACCGATCCGAATACTATCACCACCCTCATTCGTCTCACTGAATCGCTTTAGCCAAAGGACAACCTCATGACTCACGATTTGAAAACCGCTGCCATGCAGCAGTATCACGACCGTTTCGACGCGGCGCAGTACAACGCCGTCGGCGAATTTCTCGCCTCCAACCTGAATGCCGACCGGGACGATTCTCGTGTCGTCGACATCCTGATCGCCTTGCAAAACACGGCGTTTGGTCTCTGTGATCACCCGGATTTCGCATCTGCATGGCATCCGCTGGCGGTGCAGTGCGGACAGAATTACCTTTCGTTCCACACCGTCGATGCGATGCGCGACTTTCTGCGCCGCTTCGCCCCGGATGATGTTCGCATCGATGACTTCGAAGCGACCGCCAAAGGGATGCTGCGTGCTTACAGCGGACTGGACGATCTCAAGACGGCGACCGCTCACGCCAACGGTGTCCATTCGTGGCAGGGGCGCATGGCATACGAACTCCTCGCCGCTGTCGATTACCTGACCCAGACCGCCGTCCAGATGCTCGCGCATGGCGACGAAAGCTACGCCCGCGAGAAGCTGCACAAGGGGCTAAACCGCATCACTGGCGCGCTGTATGAAGGTGTCCGCCACAGCGAGCAGCCCACGCTCTACAACTTCAAAAGCACGTACTTCCCCGATGAGCGCGATGCTTAATCCCCGCCCTTGCTGCTGACCCCTGCCCTCGGAATGCGTCCTGCTGCTGACCGTCTCCGTTCTTGAGCGCAAGCAGGTCGAGCAGCATCTATGGGAGGTTCTTGCCGTGCCGCGCAATCCCCGCCTAGCGTGTTTCCCGGTCACCACAACAATCCCCGTGCGCTCAACGCTGCCCGTCCGCTGTTCCAATCGGCTGCACTCCATCTGCTCTATACCGCGCATTGGCACTGACCTCTCCAACGAGTGCGTTGCATCCCTACTTGCACCCGTTCGCTGCTGAATCCAGTCATCTGTTGTGCTGGACACCATGATCCCCCTCTTGCACGGCGCATTGCCTATCTGACCCGAAAACGTGCCGATTTGT
>JACSRG010000669.1 GCA_014879865.1 Anaerolinea sp. | reverse complement strand
GCCTCCTCGACGCGCCGCTGTGCGTGCGTCAGATAGACGCTGATGCGCTGCTCCGAAGTCCCCGCCAGCGTGATTTCGAGCGACTCGACCGTGCGCTTTACCGGGTAGAGGAATTCTCCCGGCACGCTCGACGCCGAAAGCGCGGTCGTCCCGCCGAGGAACAGCACAAAGATCAAAGCGACGGCGGCTGCCCAGCGCAGCAGAACCGGTGCAGTCCGCCGTCGGACGCTGAGCGCGACTGGCTTGGGCGGAATCACGATGGCGAAACTCTCCAGCATCCGCGCTTCGATGCGTTCCATCGTTTCAGCAGACATCGGATTAAGTCTGATCTTGGCGATCTGCACGGCGACATTGACCAACGGTTCGTTGGTCGCTGGCGGGATGAAGTCTGTATTCGGCGGCAGCACCCGATCCAGATAACGGGCGAGCTGGTCGGCGTTAGGTTGCGGTTGGGTCATGAGTGCCTCTTAGATAGTGCCGGAGTTTTGTATCCGCCCCTAAAATCGCGGTCAACTGGACTAATGCTCGGTGCTGCGCGCTCTTGATCGCCGTCATCGATTTCCCCATGATCGCCGCAACCTCGTTATGGCTCTTGCGATCCACAAAGCGCAGGAACAAGATGGTGCGATGCTCCTCCGAAAGCTGCATCAAGGCTGCGCGCAGCCCATCGAGCGCCTGATCTTGCATCACGTGTTCTTCGGGCGAAACGTGATCATCCGCCAGCGTCTCCGGCAGGTCGCTCTCAAAGCGGCGGCTCTGTGCGCGGTAGAAGTCGGCGATGAGGTTCGCCGCGATGCGATACAGCCACGCGGCAAACGGTGCTTCGGTGATCTGATACTGGGGTAAGCCCTGCACCATACGAATGAAAACCTCTGCCGTCAAGTCGTCCGCGTCAGACACATTCCTCACGCGAAAAAGAATATAACGGTGAATGGATCGTACATATGCTTGATATAACGTCGAAACAGCTTCTTTGTCACCGTTTTGCGCCCGCCGGATCAACTTGGTGACATCGACTGTAATCGATACTGTATCGACTGTCTCGCTGAGTACCAGAATGAGCGAGATGATGAATTCAGGTGTCAGCATACTGCATTCCTATGTAGGCAAAAGGGGCGATTTCAGGTACACTGGTCGGGTTTTTCTTGGAGATAGCAGTGTGACCGACATTCCACAGGATGATCTCGCCCAAGACGCGCCGCTTGATGCGCGCAGTTTGGCGCGGCGCATCGCGTTACAAATATTATACGAGATCGACAGCACAAATCACCGTCCTGCCAATGTAATTGCGATTCATTTGCAGGTGCAGCAGCCGGGGGACAAACCGGCAAAGTTCGTCCGCGAACTCGTGATCGGGGTGGTTGAAAATCGCACGCAGATTGACGGGGCGATTCGGCGCTACGCCTCGGAGTATCCACTTGAGCAGCTTGCCATCGTGGATCGCAATGTGCTGCGCCTCGCCATCTATGAATTTGCGATCAGCGGGCGCACCCCGGTGGGCGTTGCCATTGACGAAGCCGTCGAACTAGCGAAGGTCTTCGGAGCGGACGGCACTCCCAGTTTCGTCAACGGCGTGTTGGGCGCACTCGCCGACGATGAGGCGTATCTGAACGAGCTGCGCCAGAAAGAGGGCGATCATGACCTCCCGGACCAAGCCTAGCCCGAAGCCCGTACCACCGCCTGAGCCGCAAACCGACATTGAGGAGAGCGGCGACGGTCACGAGCTGCGAATGACTCTGCTCGACCATCTGGACGAACTACGCCGCCGCCTCGTGCGCGCTGTGATCGCGCTGGCTGTCGGGGTGATCATCGCTGTTCCGCTGACCGAACCTGTGCTGCGCTTCTTGCAGGTTCCCTACGGCGAACGCTTCCAGATTCTCGACCCGACCGGCTCGATTATCTCATTCTTCCGCGTGGCGCTCATGCTCGGCGCGATCATCTCGATCCCGCTGACGACCTACCAGATTCTCATGTTCGTCCTGCCGGGGCTGACGAAAAACGAAAAGCGGACGCTCTTCCGCGCTATTCCGGCGATCACGCTGCTGTTCTTGCTCGGCGTGATCTTCGCGTGGTCGGTGCTCATCCCGCCCGCGCTCGACTTCCTGCAAAACTTCCAGACCGATCTCTTCAAAGCCGAATGGACGGCAGATGGCTACCTCGGTTTCGTGACGGCGCTCGTCTTCTGGATGGGCGTCGCCTTTGAAACCCCGTTGATCTTCTTCGTCCTCGCGTTGATGGGGATGGTCACGGCGGGAGCACTGGCGAAGAATTGGCGTATCGCCATCATCGCGTCGGCGGTCGCCGCTGCCTTCATCACGCCGACGGTAGACCCCGTGAATATGTTCCTCGTGATGGGTCCGCTGATGGCGTTGTACCTGCTCAGTATTGTCCTCGTCCTGATCGGGCGGCGCATCAGCAAGGTGGATACAACATCGTGACGAGAAGCCACAAAGAAATCTGCATTTACGGCGTCCCGATGGACTTGGGACAAAAGCGGCGCGGCGTCGATATGGGTCCAAGCGCGATCCGCTACGCGGGGTTACAGCATCGCCTCGAAAACCTCGGCTATCAGGTCAGTGACGGTGGGAATATCAGCGTCCCTGTCGTCGAGCAAATCGAACCTGATCCGACTGATGGACGCGCCCTGAACGCACACGCTGTCGGGGCAATCTGCCAGAGCGTCCACGAGCATATGGAACAGGTGTTGAACGCGGGACAGATCGGCATCTTCTTGGGCGGCGATCACAGCATTGCGCTCGGCACGGTTTCGGCGGCGCTCGAACATCACCGCAAAGTCGGCGTGCTCTGGATCGACGCGCACGGCGACTTCAATACTCCACAAACCACGCCATCGGGCAACGTGCATGGCATGGTAGTCGCCGCGCTGATGGGTAAGTGTCCGCCTGTATTGACCGTCGGCGATGTTCGTCTGCGCGCAGATCAAATCGTCTACCTCGGCATCCGTGACCTCGACATCGAGGAAAAAGCCGCCATGCGCGAAGCGGGCGTGCGCGTCTACACCATGCGCGACATCGACGAGAACGGCATGGCGACCGTCGTCCACGCAGCACTGAACGCGCTCGGCAACGTCGATGCGCTGCATATCAGCCTCGACATGGACGCGCTCGATCCGCGTCACGCGCCCGGTGTCGGCACACCCGTCCCCGGCGGCTTGACCTACCGCGAAGCGCATCTACTGCTTGAACTGCTGGCGGACGACGGACGCGCCCGCACGATGGACATTGTCGAAGTCAACCCGATTCTGGATAACAACAACCGCACCGCGCGCACGGCGGTCGAACTGACCGCCAGCCTGTTTGGACAGCGGATTTTGTAAGGAGCAGCAACTAGCCTTTAGCCGTCAGCGGTTGGCTAGTTGCTAATCGCTAACCGCTTAGAGCCACTAACCATGAACCTCTTTCGCCGCAAACGCAGGCGCGTGCTGGTTCTCGGCTTGGACTGCGCCAGCCCCGACCTGATCTTTGATCAATTCAACGCCGATTTGCCAACCTTCAAGCGCCTCATGTCCACCGCGACATGGGGACAGCTTGAGTCGTCGATCCCGTGCATCACCGTCCCCGCGTGGTCGAGTATGCTCTCCAGCCGCGATCCCGGTGTTCTCGGCGTGTATGGCTTCCGAAATCGCACCGACTACAGCTACCGCGAGTTAGGCGTCGCCAACGGAGATGCGATCAAGGTCAAGCGGGTGTGGGATTTACTGCCGGATAAAACTTCGGTCGTCTTGAACGTGCCGCAGACCTACCCTGCCCGCCCGCTGAACGGCGCGCTGGTAACCGATTTCCTCACGCCCAACCTCGACGCGAATTTCGCCTTCCCGCCCGCGCTCAAAGCCGAAACGCTGCGCGTCGCACCGGATTATCGCTTCGACGTAAAGGACTTCCGCACAGAGGACAAGGCGCGCTTGCTGCGCGAGCTGTACATCATGACGGAACAGCAGATGGCGCTGGTCAAGCATATGCTCACGTCACGCGCGTGGGATTTCTTCATGCACGTCAATATCGGCGTGGATCGGGTGCATCACGGCTTCTGGCGCTTCCACGATCCGGCACACCGGCTGTATACGGCGGGCAATCCGTTCGAGTCGGCGATCCGCGATTACTATAAGGCGATGGACACATTCGCGGCGGAAGTGATCGCGCTGGCGGGCGACGAGACGACGATTCTGATCGTCAGCGATCACGGCGTGGCGCGCATGGATGGCGGCATTTGCATCAACGAATGGCTGTGGCGTACCGGCTGGCTAACGCTCAAGACCCCGCCGCCGGAAGGCAAGATCACGCGCTTCGACGACGCGCAGATCGACTGGTCACGCACGCGGGCATGGGCGAGCGGCGGCTACTACGGGCGCATCTTCCTGAACGTCGCCGGACGCGAGCCGAACGGGATCATCCCGGCGGAAGCGTATGAGTCCGTGCGCGACGAACTTACCGCCGCGATCCAGACGATCCCCGGCGATCAGGGGCAGCGGCTCAATCATCAGGTGTT
>JACSRG010000666.1 GCA_014879865.1 Anaerolinea sp. | reverse complement strand
ATTAAAAACCTACCCCTATGAGGGGTCGGGGGTGGAGTCAAAAATGAGTTTGCAGATACATCCTAGTGGGTGCTTGATCTCAGCCCTTTAGTTCTCTGTAAGGCGTTTGGCAAGACAATGACCGGCATAGCGAATTTTTTGTGAGGTTGACCATGACGCAAACGGTCGAACACCTGAGTACGGTTTATGCCTATGAGCCAGAGTTGGTGGAGAAACCAACTACGACGCCTGCTCCGCGTCTGTCGGTCGTCATCCCCCTGTATAATGAAGTCGAGAATATCCCCCACCTCTACACTGAGCTGAGCGCAGCAATGGACGATCTTGGCGACAGTTACGAAGTGGTGATCGTCGATGATGGCAGCACCGATGGCAGCTTTATCGAGCTGCGCAAGGTTTACGAGCGTGACCCGCACTGGCGCGTGATCCGCTTTCGGCGCAATTTCGGACAGACCGCCGGGTTGATGGCGGGTTTCGAGGCGGCGCGGGGCGAGTACATCATCACGATGGACGCCGATTTGCAGAATGACCCGCGCGACATCGGCAAACTGCTGGAGAAAGCTGAAGAGGGTTACGACATCGTCAGCGGGTGGCGCATGGAACGCAAAGAACCGTTCTTCAGCCGCCGCCTTCCGTCGATGCTGGCGAACCGCCTGATCTCCAGTTCGACGGGCGTTTCCCTGCACGATTACGGCTGTACGCTCAAGGTGTACCGCAAGGAAGTCGCCAAGAATATCCGGCTGTATGGCGAACTGCACCGGTTCATCCCGGCGATTGCCAGCGGTTTAGGCGTTCAGCTTGCCGAAGTCCCGGTTGCCGACCGCGCGCGCCGTTTCGGCAAGAGCAAGTACGGCATCATGCGAACGTTCAAGGTCATGCTCGACCTGATCACGGTGGTATTCTTCCTCAGCTTCTCGACGCGTCCGCTGCACATCTTCGGCGGGGTCGGCTTGGTGACCGGGGCGCTCGGCGTGGCGATTGGGGGCTACTTGACGATTGTGCGGCTGTTCTTCGGGCAGCCTATCGGGGATCGACCGCTGCTGCTGCTGGCAATGCTGCTGATCATCCTCGGCGTGCAGATCACCGGTACGGGGCTGGTCGCGGAATTCGTCATGCGCACCTATCACGAGCCGCAAGGTCGTAAAACCTACGTGGTGCGCGAAACGCTCGACAAGAAGTGAGGAAAGCAGCAGATAGCCATTAGCATTTAGCATCTAGCTAACCGCTAATGGCTAGCCGCTATTCGCTTTTAGTACGTCTCCCAGACGGGTTCGCCGGAGAGGATGCGCTTCAACTGGCGGGGAAAACGGGAGCGGCTGATCGGCTTGCCGATGTAGCCGTCAAATCCGGCGGCGCGGCACTTGGGGATTTCGACATCGGCGTCCTGCGCCGTCACCGCGATCACCAGCACCTTTTTGAGCTTCTCGTCGGCGCGGATCGCCTTGATCACGTCGTAGCCGGTGGTACGCGGCAGGTTGATGTCTAAGAAGATGATGTCAGGCAGCGGCTTCATGGCACGCGCCAATTCGACCACGCCTTCGCCGGTGGTGTTGATGTACGCCTTCATGCCCAGATGGCGCATCATCACGCCGATGATCGCCATACCGCCGGCATCGTCCTCGACTGCCAGCGCACTCACTTTCGTGAAATCGAAATTCGGCGCAAACACCATAATCGCCTCTCAAACGGCGTGACGCCACGCGTATTGCCCCAAGCATAATCAGTTTCGAAAACGAATGCAAAAATTACGCTCAGTGCGCGGGTACCTTTACGGTTGCGCGCGTTCCGCGTGGCGCGCCTGCGCTTTTGCCCACAGCGTATCATCGGGCACATGCAGATCGAACACATTCGCCAGCGTCGCCGCGTAGTCGTCGGCGTCCGTGATGATGCGTTCGCTGATGCCGTCCGGGGTGAACTGCTTGAGCGTTACATCGCGCAGCGTGAACAAGCCGTCCGGCGTCAAGCGCTGGCACACGGCGACGCGCACGAAACCGCTCTCCGGCGACGTTTGCTGGTAATGCGCCACCTCGCCGAAGTCGCCTAACTGCCACGCCTCAAGGTTGAAGTCATAGCCGGGTCCCCCGTGCGGCTGATTCTCGAACCACCAGCGATCCCCGTCGCGCCACAACCGGTAATCGAAGAACCACTGGCGATACGCCCCCTCGACCAGCGGAATCGGCTCGATCAAGCCGTTGCCGAAGCCGACATCCGCCAGATACGGCTGATCGAGCTGGACGAGCAGCACAAGGTGACTGTGTTCCAGCACGGGACTCCGCACCAAGCGCCCGACCGTCGATGCCAGCAGCGTCACATCAAACCCGATCTCGCGCAGCGCCCACGCGAACAAGCCGTTCATCTCGTAGCACCACCCGCCGCGCCGCTCCTCGACGAGCTTGCGGTAGATTTCGCCGGCGTCGAGCGTCATGCGCCCGCCGCGATGAATCTCCAAGTTTTCGTACGGGATGTTGAACAGGTGCGCGCGGTGCAGCGCGGTCAGCGTGGCGAGATCGGGGCGCGGCGTCCCCGCGTAGCGCACCCGGCGCAGATAGGCAGTCAGTTTGTCGTTCATGTTCCCCCTCGTCCCTACGCTCTCATCTTAACGATTCGCCTCCGCCGATCAATGATCCATTGTACAGGTCGCGTGAACTTGTCCGCATTGCATTCTGTGCCTTAGAAAAGCGTGCCGTTAGAAAAGTGTTAAGCCCACTACACAAAAATAAAAAGCGGGTTTATGCTTAGTATTGACAGACGGGCGTCACGGGGCTAGAATTTACGCCTGTTCAACCGCATACTTTTGCTTGCGCACACCAGTCGAAGTTGAAGCGCGGGCCTATAGCTCATTTGGGAGAGCGCTTCAATGGCATTGAAGAGGTAAGGGGTTCGAATCCCCTTAGGTCCACATCGCCGAGCAAAACATGCCAACGCCCCGCAGTGATTAAATTCCTACGGGGCGTTTTTGCTCTAAGGTTGAGAGTTTGGGAAAGGGTATTGGCTGTGGCAAAGCAAAAGAAGAACGTATTGGACGATCTAGCCACCCGCCTGCGTGGTCTGCTCGAAGAGTTGGATCGACTTATCACCCCGCAGCCAGCGAAACCTGTCCGTGCGCCTGTCCCGGTGCCCGTGCCGGTGCGTTCCCGCCGCCCACGCCCTGACGATCCCTATCGTTAGGGAGCGAGCCAACGCCCGACACCTGTTCGGGAGCAACCAATCGAAAGACACAAGCGCCGCGATGGGCTTGTGTCTTTTTTGTTTGTATACTTGTCCGGTATTTGTCCAAACGCGAGAACATAATGACGCAACGAGAGAATCCGCAAAAAGAAAAGTACAACCCCCAAGCCATCGAACCGAAATGGCAGCAGCGGTGGGAACAGGATGAACTGTACCGCGCCACGGTCGATTGGAGCAAGCCGAAATACTACGCGCTGACCATGCTGCCCTATCCGAGCGGCGATCTGCACATCGGGCACTGGTTCGCCATGACGCCCTCGGACGCCCGCGCCCGCTTCATGCGGATGAAGGGCTATAACGTCATGTTCCCGATGGGCTTCGACGCCTTCGGGCTGCCCGCCGAGAATGCCGCCGTGCAGCGCGGCATTCACCCGGCGAAGTGGACGCACGCCAACATCCAGCGGATGCGCGGTCAACTGCGCAGCATGGGCGCGATGTTCGACTGGCAGCGCGAAGCCGTCTCGTGCGAACCGGAATACTACAAATGGACGGAATGGTTCTTCAAGCGCTTCTATGAGAGCGGGCTGGCGTACCGGAGTGAGGCGCTGGTCAACTGGTCGCCCACGCTGCAAACCGTGCTGGCGAACGAACAGGTCATCGACGGCAAGGACGAACGCACCGGTCAGCCCGTCATCCAGAAGATGCTGACGCAGTGGTTCTTCCGCATGACCAAGTACGCCGACGAACTGCTGGAATACAAAGGTACGGATTGGCCCGAACCCGTCCGCGTGATGCAGAACAACTGGATTGGGCGCAGCGAAGGCGCGCGCGTGGTCTTCCACACCGAGGTCGGCGACTACCCGATTGAGATTTTCACCACCCGCCCGGATACGCTGTGGGGCGCGACTTTCATGGTGCTAGCTCCCGAACACGCGCTGATCGACAAGATCGTGCCGGAGAGTTATCAGGAGGCGGTGCAAACCTACGTCGAGCAGGCGGCGCGCGAAACCGAACTGGAACGCACGTCCGACGAGCGCGAAAAGACGGGCGTCTTCACGGGCGCATATGCGATCAACCCGGTCAACGGCGAACGCATCCCGATCTGGATCGCCGACTACGTGCTGATCACCTACGGCAGCGGCGCGATTATGGCAGTCCCGGCGCACGACGAGCGCGACTTCGCCTTTGCGCGCAAATACGGGCTGGAAATCCGCCCGGTCATTCGCCCTGACGACGCGGGCGCGGATTTCTGCGTCAACGAAGCGTATGCGGGCGCGGGCAAGATGATCAACAGCGGTCAGTTCGACGGCACGGTCTCGAACGGCGAGAAGGGGCGCAAGAACGGCGCGATCAGCGCGGT
>JACSRG010000444.1 GCA_014879865.1 Anaerolinea sp. | reverse complement strand
AGTAGCTCAGCGGCAGAGCAATCGGCTGTTAACCGATGGGTCCCAGGTTCGAATCCCGGCTGTGGAGACACGTTGTACACAGTCCGAACATCCGATGTCATCACTGGCATCGGATGTTTGCATTTTAGCGGGGGTCTCTCCGCCCCGTTTCGCCCTGTCGGATAAGTCCTTCAGGTAGGCGAACGGAGCATTCAGTTCCAGAACAATCTCGCCATCCGTGTTGACAACAACCTGCTTAACCATGTGAAGCAGCAGTTCCCTTCGGGCGCTCACTTCAAGACGATTATACAGCGTTCCGACCTGCGCGATAATTGCAAGCGCAGTTTCCAGATTGTCGATGTGAAACTCCTGCTGCTGCTCGATACTGTTGAGGTTCGAGCGCAGTCGATTACGCCGCTCCTGCCACTCCGCCCACAGCCCGTTCCAAACATCCTCGCTGATCTTGCCCGATGCCAGCAACCGCGCCATGCGCGCTTCTTCCTGGTCGATCGCGGTGAGCGCGTCACTCATCAGTTTGCGTTCGTCTGGTCGCGCCAGCCCTAACTTCTCCGCCAGGTCTTGTCTGTAAAAGGCTCGGATTGTGCAAAGATGTGCCGGATCAATCTGGATGGCGCACAACTCATCGGGTATTTGCGCGTCGATCTTCTCGCACATGAAATTGACGTTGCTTCGCGGTACGCAGTAGTATGCTGTGCCACCGCCAGGACGACTTGCGTTGGAGGTTGAGCAGGTCAGTTTCCGCTCATTACCCTCAGCGTCAATGTAGCTGATGATACTTTTGAGCAAGTAATCCCGTTTTCGTCGCGCGGCACGATTGCGACTACGCCGCTCCAGAATTGCAATCCCTCGTTCGAATTCTTCAGTCGAAACGATAGGTTCCCAATTTCCACGAATCGTCTTTGGCGGGATACCGTTCTTCAGGCTTACGACCCAACCCGCGTACATCCAGTTATGGAAAACATGCGAGATTGAAGTGACGTTCGCACGCCGCTTACGGTTCGGCTTCACCTCGATGAATGGACGACCGCTGCGATGGCGATAGCCTAACTCATGGAGTTTCTCTGCAATTTCATCGAGTGTCCATCTATCCTCAAGCAGCATATCCCATGCCAAGCGCCAAACTGGTGCGCGTTCTGGGTCGATCTCGATCCATTTATCCCAACGACCCAAATCCATTTTCTTTGTTGCATCAGTACGCGCCGTCACGTTCTTGTACCCGTCCGGCGCATAATTTGTACAGCCGCCGCTCTTGCGCTTCGCCTGCTGTCCGCCGCGTGTGCGGATTCCCAGCAGCGCCGACTCGCGCCTGGCAAGGGTAAACGACAGTGCGACTAGCACGCGATCATCCGGGTCCATCGGATCAAGATCGGGCGAGTTGGCGAAACGCACGGCGACACCGAACTCGTGCAGCTCGTCGATGGCACGCAGTGCCTCCGTGTCATTGCGTCCGAATCGGTCTGCGCGCTCGACGATGACGTGCGAAAACTTACCTGCGCGTGCGTCTGCCAAGAGGCGTTGGTAGCCAACACGGTTAGGCGTTTTTCCCGTCAGCACATCAACATATTCATCAATCACCGGCAGATCGGAATGATCCAGTACATTCCCGTCGATAATTGAACGCTGCCGTGCGCGTGACAGTTCCGGTTTCTGATGATCCTCGCTGCTCGTGCGAAGATACACCGCCCAACCTGGCGTCGGGGGGAGGGGTGCGCCCTTCTTCTTACGGTAACTGCTCATGACGTATACTCGCTGCCGCCTTCGAGCCGTGCCAGGATTGCCAGACCTGCTTCAAAGTCCTCGGTCGAGACGAGCGGCTCCCAATCTCCCCGAATCGACTTCGGCGCAATGCCATCTTCCTCACTGACAACCCATCCGGCGTAGGTCCAGTCGTTGAACGCCCGTAGCAGCTTATCGGTTGCGGGTCGCCGCCCTCCTTTTTGCCCGATCTGAACGAAAGGTTTCCCTGTGCGAAGCGAGTAGCCTTTGGCGTGCAAGACTTCCGCAATTTCATTCAGGGTCATTGTTCCAGTGAGAAGCAGCGCCCATGCTTCACGCCAGATGTGCGATCGCTCCGGATCGGGTTCGATCCAATGGCTGATGCGTCCCATGTCGCTGCGTTTGTCCAATTCTGTTTGCCCGCGCACATTTATGTAGCCGTCGGGGGCACGTCCAGCATAACCACCGCTTTCACGCTTCGCCTTCAGCCCGCCTTTCACACGAATGCCCATGAGCGCAGACTCGCGTCGGGCAAGCGCAAACGTGAGAGTCACAAGGACGCGATCATCCGGGTCCATCGGATCGAGTTCGGGTGTGTTGGCAAAGCGCACTGCCACGCCGAACCGATGCAGTTCATCGATGGCACGCAGCGCCTCTGTATCGTCACGTCCGAACCGATCGGCACGCTCGACCACGACGTGTGAAAATTTGCCCGCACGCGCATCTGCGAGCATCTGCTGATATGCCTTGCGGCGGGGGTCTTTGCCCGTCAAGACGTCAATGTATTCGCTATAGACGGGCAGGTCGGACGCTGCCAGCACACTCATTGTGATCATCGTGCGCTGGCGGTCGCGCGAAAATTCCGGCTTCTGGTTCTCATCGCTGCTCGTCCGCAGATAGATTGCCCACCCCGGTTGGGGTGGGGCAGGCTCTCGGTTACGCTGTTGTCTTGCTGCCATCAAAAACCTCACTTATGCAGGTTGTGTCTTGCGATCTGCTTCACCATACCCCACTTCGACGGCGAGCTGATTTTTGAGGTGATTTTCTGCTGCCTCGGTGTCTGTATCAGCGCGTTTGGCAGCTGCAAGAATGTTGGCAACTTGGAAGACACGCTTGATCATGCGGTCGGTGACCGCTTGGGTGACAATTTCCTCATGAACCTCACTCATGCCAATACTCCGACCGCGAATGGCTCATCAGGCAGCGGATCGACGCTCGGCATCCATTCGTGCGCGCCACCATCGCATGGATACCCGCTTAGGCACTTGTACTCGTCCGCCGATACCATCAGCAGTGCATGGCGTTCAGGTGGACAGACCGGGCAGCGCCACAATGACGCATGTGTGCTCGCGGCAAGCGGCTTGCCAAGCTGCTGTTCGACGAGTTCGCGCAAATCGGGGATAGTCCGGTCGCTATAGGTCATGGGTTCGTCTCCTTACTCATTTCGGTTAGGTGCAGTTCGCGCTCGTGTTCGGTCACAGCCTGCTTGACGAGGGTATAGATGAGGTTGGCGAGCGGACGATCTTCGTGTTCCGCCCACAACACGAGACGGTCATACAAAGACTGGGGCAGTCGAAAGGCGATCTTTGCCGCGAATGGCGCATCCCGATTCATCGTTGGCACTCCTTATGCATTCGTGTGCCACCAGCCTAACTGAAAACAGGGCTGTGCTGAGCGAGAAACAATTACATTTGTTCGATTTTCTTTTGCATCGACAAGCGCATTTTTTGCGCCATGCGAATCTTTTGCACGGCAGTGAGAAATATTTACACGGTTTGAGCGGAGAAAACATCTGTTCTGCAAAAGTAGGGAAGTTCTAACCGTCCCTTGTTGACTCAAGGTTGGCGTTTTGTAATACAATGTGCATTTCAGTGGTAGACCATCTGTTCTGATGGCCTCTGCTCAATTACGTGAAGGAAGTTCATGAAAAGGAGGACTGGAACATGGCAAAGATCCAGGTGGTTATCGTCTCTAAAAACGCCCTGATTCGTGGAGGCTTGAGAGACATCATCAATCAGGCAGCTACACAGACCGTCGTCGCAGGGCTGTTTGAAAGTCTCGCTGAGGCAGATGTCTTTTTGAACACTCATGACGCACGGGTACTGATTACGGATGACTCGCCGCACACGGTAAACCTGCTGAAGGCATTGAAGCGGCTGATGGAGATTCACCCAGGACTTGTGATCATCATGGTCATGCAGCGTCCCACCGCGAGCGTCACGCAAAAGCTGTTGACGTTAGGAGTCCGGGCGCTGCTGCACAAGGATGATGATCTGGAAATAACGTTGAACCCCACGATTCAGAATGCCGTGAAGGGGAGCATGACCATTTCGCCGCTCATCACGGAGTTTCTGGAGCAGACTGTGACGCTGCCTGCCAACATCAACCAGCGCGACCTTGATATTCTCCAGCTTCTGACGGAAGGAATGGAACCAAAAGGTATCGCTGTTCATCTGGGGGTGACCTACAGCGTGGTTAACCGTGCGATCAACCGGATGCTGCGGACTTACAACGTGCAAAACGTCGCTCAACTTGTCCTGATCGCCCATCAAATTTTGAAGGTACGCAGGCAGCTTGAGTGATCGGCAGCGGATGCAAAAGATTTTCATGCCGAAAACGAATAATTGCACGCGAGTGCGACTCTTTTGCGTTATCAGTTTTCTCGTCTGTGATAAGCTGTGACGAGATAATCTGAGAGGGCAAAAGGCATGACCACACTTATCCTGATCGCAGAAGGCAGCAGCCTGGCGGTGGTCGGTGCAGAAACACTGCTTCGGGAACGCGCCGACACCCGGATCCTGAAAGCGGAGAATGCGGATGACCTGATCGCGCAGACCGCTGATCACCAGCCCGCAATCGTCCTGATGGGCGACCGCTTCGACCCGCTTTTCGATGCTGACGTTCTGATCGAGCGGATTATTCGTGCAGCCCCAGCAGCGCGGGTCATTGTGATCGGCGCATCCATTGACGGGCTGGTCATTCGTGATCTCTTCCTGATGGGGATCTGCGGCTATCTGGCAGCCGGAGATGACCTGTCTGCCTGTCTTTTGACAGCAGTTGATACGGTGCTGCGCGAACGCCCGTACTTGTCCCCGACCGCCAATGCTGAGTATCTGGTCATCATGCAGACCGGCAAACAGCAGCAGTGGCAGCTTGATCCAGAGGCACGCGCTGTGCTGCGGCTGCTGGCGAGCGGCTGCACGGCACGCGAGATTGCCGATCATTTGAACCTGAAACTGCGCCGGGTGTACTGGGTGACGGAAAAGATGCGTGCCCGCTTTGGTGTGACCACCAATGAACACCTGATCAGCCGGGCGAGCGCCGAAGGGTTTGCTCACTTTCCGGGCTGAACCGGAATCCTCCATCGGGCGACCGGAATCCTCCTACCTCCAAACCGGAATCGTACAGCCGTCCCGTCATTCCACTTTGTTACGCTGAAACCAGCGTAAACCGAACTGGAGTGACCTGATGCGACGACCGAAGCCGAGCGCAGCGCGGCGACTGCTGCTGATTCTGGCGACGCTCTGCCTGACGGCGTGGAGTGCCGCCTTTTTTCTGCACCACACTCAGACGAGTGCAGACGATACCGTAATCCCGACCCTGATGGTGCTGCCGTCGCTTACGCCGACGCAGACTACATCGCCGACTATCCCGCCAACGCTTACAGCGACTTCTACAGCGACAATGACCGTCGCTCCGACGAACACACCGTCATTCACACCGATCCCTACGCTGAGCGAGCGCGTGCTGACGTTTACCGTCGTCATGCCCGGCGTGGTGCTGCCGCCGCAGCCAACCGACCTGCCCTATGGTCTGACCCTGCTGTACGAACCGCCGCTCCCCGTCGAGCCGCTGCCCGACGCGACCAACACCGTGCCGCCGTTCGTCGGCTGGTATGCCTTCGAGTCGGACTATCCGACGGTGAGCTATGCCCCCGCCTGGACACCGCGCTTGTCTCAGTTCGCCAACCGGGGCCAATACCACCGCACAGAAGGCGCTTATGATACTGCGTCGTTCAGCTTCGAGGGTGCGGCGCTGCGTGTGCGCTATGTAGCCGCGCAGAACATGGGCATGTTCGAGGTTGTGGTCGATGGGGGGGTGCTGGAGACCATCGATGCTTACGCCGATGAACTGACGTTCCCAACGACGGATGTGTACGTCGTCGGTGACGGAACGCATCGCCTGGAGATTCGCGCCGTCGGGCAGAAAAACAACGCCAGCGAAGGGTATGTCGTCGGACTGGACACCATCCAGGTCTGGCGCGGGGATGCGAACACGTTGATCATCCCGCCCCCGCTCATCACCAACACCCCTACACCATCGCCGCAGCCTGCCGCGCGGATCGAACTCGTTGGCGCGCCGCCAACGGTGCAGCCGACTGGGACACCGGTCCCGCCGCGCGTCATCACCGCCCAAGTCGTGATTGCCTACGACGAGAACGGCAACCGCACCGTTGACCCGGCTGAAGGAGTGGCGGGCATTTCGGTGCGCGTCGTTGAGGTCAACACCAATCGTGTGATCGCCAGCGGCTTTACGGATGAACGCGGGTATGTGTCGTTTGAAGTTGTAACCGATGCGGCGGCTCAGGTCGTCGTGCCGTACTTTGGCGAGACCTGGCAACTTCAGCGCGGCGGCAACAGTGCTGCGCCTGCCTTCACGCTGCTCCTCATCCCCGGCAATCAACCAGGACTGATCCCATGAAACCGACTCTCTTGTGCTTGCTCATGCTGACGCTGGCGGCACTGGCATGTACCGGGACGCTGACCGGGATCACCGGCGCGCCGGTTTACGTCTGTCCGACTCCCGTTGTGCTGACACCGACACCGCTGCCGACGTTCGTGCCAATCCCCGGCTACCCGACACTCGTCCCGTTTCCGACCGCGCTGCCGCCCCCGACGGTCACACAGTATGCCATCCGTCCGCCTGCCGCGTTCTATCGCGGAGACGCGGTGTTCACCCGCAGTCCTCAGTCGGCGCGTTTCCGGCTGACCAACATTTACACGGTCAACACGCCCTCTGGACGCACGGTCGCCGTCTGGGACATCGAAATCCGCAACCTGGGCGGCGGCACTTACGATGTGTTCCCCGCCTACCAGAGCTACGTCAGTCAGCTTGTAGGCGGCACAACTGGGACATGGGGTGCGTCGTCCGATGCTGCCGTCGATGCTGGACTGACGCTGAATGACGAAGCCGTTGGTCTTGCACCAGGCGAAACGCGATCATTCACACTCGCCGCCCTCATTCCTTATGGTGCAGCACCCGACCGCGTGACGTTCATGCTCGACCCGACGACACGCCCAACGCCGGCATCCCCTGGGGATGCTTTGCGCCTGCCGGGGAGCAATGCCCTCATTTGGCGCACCGAACCTAACCCGTACTGCGGCGCGACCATCGCTGACCCGCCCGTCGGCGTGCTGCCGCCTCCGTAAGTGAAAGGAAAGAAGAATGCCGATCATCGATGATGTGCTGAACGGGCTGCAAATTCAGATCGATACGCTGTGGTGGAACCTGATGTTCGCGCTGGCGGGGATGGGTTGGAGCTTGCAGCGGGCGTTTCTGATGATGGGTTACACCATCGAACTCATGAACCAGTGGCTGATCGATAACGCCTTCACGCCGCTGATCACCCAGACGAACGCCAGCTTACAGGTGGCAGTGAGTATCTCGTTCATCGTCGCGCTGCTGGTCTTGGGCATTACCTATCTGCTGGCGGCGTTCGCGCGGATGCGGATCGTCGAGCCCCGCAGTGCTATCGCCTGGTATCTGGCCGGCGCGCTGTTCTTTTCATTAGGTCCGAGCCTGTATCAAGGGTTGAGCGACTTCCGCCGCGACATCTCGCAGGCGTTCTACGCCAGCAGCCTGAGCGGGCTGGCGGCGGTTACCGGAACAGCGTTCAATTCGTTATCGAGTGTGGACAGCGCCGACATGGGCATCCTGAATCTGTGCGACAACTTTGGCTCGTACATGCCGGTCTGGAACTATACCATCGACGGGCTGGACGTGGCGCTGGCGTATCTGCGCGCCGACGGGATCGACCTGATGGGTTACCCCTCCACGCCCCGCGATCCACTCTGCCAGCCGCACACGCCCGATCCGGCGACCGGCTTGTGGACAGCGGGGTCTGTGCCGTGGGAGTGGCGGCGACCGGGATCATTCTTCGCCAACGACCGCGATCCGGTGTTCTTCCCGGCGATGACCGCCTTACAGCGTTCGGACTCGCTGGCGATGACGATGGCGGCACAGGGGCGGCTGCTCACGGCGTGGCCGCTCATCCTGTTCGGCGTGACCGAGCAGCTCGTCTACCTGCTGCTGACCATCGCGCAGGGGCTGACCTTCATCTCGTTCGGCGTGGCAATCCTGTTCGCGTTCTTCAAGAAGACCGAAGTCATCGCCCGCTCGATCATCGACCTGTGGATCGAGCTGATCATCCAGACCATCGTCATCGCGCTCATTCAGTCGCTCGTCGTGACCTTCTTCCTGGCGGGGACAGCGAGCGGCAACGGGATTGTCGTGCTGGGAGTCGGGTTGATCTGCCTGATCTTCATGGTCATTGTGCTGTTCAGCGGCGTGAAGGCGGTGTGGAACTCATTCAATCGGCTGTTCAACGCCTTCGGACAAGCGACGGGTGGCGCAGTCATCAGTCCCGGCGCGGCGGCAATCGTGGGCGCGGCAGGTGCGGTTGGGGCGGCGGGACTGGCTTCCGCTGTCTCTGGGACGGTCGTTAGTATGGGTTCGAGTGCGATGGCGGGGGCGACCGCACTTCGCACCGGCGCAACCCCTGCACAGGCGGCAGGGCTGACCTTCGGCGGTGTCGAACCACTGGCGGACGCGGCGCGGGCGATCACGCGGCTGCCAAACCTACGCGGGACACCGCTTGGGGATGCGGCGGAACAGTTCACCGAAGGAGCAACCGTGCGCCGGGTGGCACGCGATGTACCGATCTACGGACCTGCACTTGGACCGCGTGTCGGTGCGCAGCTGCTCTCGGATTACGACCCGGAAAAGGCGATTTACAACGCACGGGGAGACGTAATCGGTCGTCCAATGCTGGTTCCGGCTGTGGGTGAAAAATTGGAAGCGATGACGTATCCGCTCGGTAAACGCCCACGAAAGGCAGATAACGTGCCTGCTGAATCCGACCAACAATTGGAGTGGATCGAAGATGAAGATGGCGAATTGTTTCCGTCGTTTACACCCGTCAGACGCAAGCGCATGGGTATGTTCACGCCCGTCACGCCCACACCGACCGATGCCGCTGCCGATGAAGAACTGGCGCGCGAACGTGAAACCTACGCAGACGACATGCGCGGCGAAGAGATAGAGCAGCACATGTCGGACGTGGCGCAGTCCAATGCTGCGCGCAGTGCGAGCAGTGACGACGCAAGCCGTATCGAGAGCGCAGCGGGGCGACTGGAAAAGAGCGCCGAAGCCCTCGAACGTGCCGCTGGAACCATGACGGGCAGCCTCCGCGTAACCGGGAGCGCGGACGTGACCAGCGTGATGGGCGATGTGATGCGGCTGCTGGGCGGACGCGGTGCTGCTGGTGTGGATCACCTGACGGTCGCCGGGCTGCTGGCACAGGCGGTCGGCGTCACTCCGCTAGCAGACGGTAAACCACCCGTGCGCGATAACTTGGCGCGGTTTGGTATGTTCGTTGATGGTGCAGCACGGCTCGGACTGACGCCAGAGCAGACTGAGCGCGTCGGGCGGGAAGTGAAGGAAACGCCGGATCGTCGGATGACAGCAGACACGCGCGGTGAACTGGTTGAAGGCGCGGTCACGGCGGGGCGGTCGCGTGAAGAGGCAGAGCGTGAAGTGAACCGTCTGGAGGTCGCCGCGCGGCTGCTCCCGAACGAGATCACCGCCTACGGCACCATGTCTATGCCAGCAATCACAGTCACGCCAGACGTGACGGTCGCGCCCAATATCACCATTGCAGTACCCGATGAAAGCAGCGGCGGAAGTAACTATGACGACGCAATGCGCTCGAACAGCACCCTGAGCGGCAGCGAAGGCATGTTGGGAGGAAACCGTTGATGAGCGAAATGCTGAAGTATCACACTGTTGAGGAACTGCGTGCGCTCTCGCTCGATGAGTTGCGTGCGCTGTGGGAACTCGTGCCAACCGACCGTCAGCGAACCTATCGCGCCGCCTATGATCGTGAAGTGAAAACGGCGGGGGCGGAAGGGTCGGATGCTAAAGAGCGGCGAATCGCGCTGGCACTGCTCAAGCGCTACCACGAGTCCGCACTCGTCCCCATCGGAATGCGCTGGGCACGTGCTCCAAAGCGTGTGCAGGAAGCGGCAGAGCTTGGAAACAGCCTGACCGCGCCGGAGAACGCGCCAGCGGCGAAGGCGGGCAAGCCGTCGGGTAAAGTGCTGGCGGTGCTGGGCGCGCTCATGATCGGCATGGTGATGCTGGTCTTGCTGCGCGGGACGAGCGGCGGATCGGTTGAAGTTTCGCCCAGCGTGGATGTGACCGCCACGCTGCCCGGCGGTATCACGCCGACCCCATTGGCATTGGAAGCCCAGGACGATGTGATCGAAGGTGGCGACACCAGCCGCGCACCGTTCTACCCGATTAACCTGCAAATCGCCGTGCCGGGCGAAACCGTGCCGCGCGTGTGGGTGGTGCAGCGCCGGGCGGTGCGGGCTTCTGAATGGAATTTCGATCCGAACCCGGATACGGCGTCGTTCCTGAACGGGATGAGCGTGCGCCCGGTGATCGGCATCCCGTGGTCGGAAGACAATGCGGAGTGGTTCGCGCAGATCAATGCGGGTGCAGAGTTCCGGTTACAAATGAACACTGGCGCGATTTTAACTTTCGCTTTTGAGGACAAACGCGAAGTGCGGCGGAGCGATACAGGCATTTTTCGACAGGTCAACCCGGGGCTGGTCTTGCTGCTGCTGGGACAGACAGATGAGGAAGGGTTGCCAACCGGAACGCGCACACTGGTCACAGCCACATACCCGATTGAGCAGGAACTCGGACGCATGGGCGAACTGATTGGCGCGCTGGCGCAGCCGGTCGTCGCCGTCACGCCAACACCGCTTCCGACTGCCACGCCGACCGTGATCCCCTTCATTGGTTTGGATGTGCAGATCGTCGCCGTGACGACGGAGGATGGACGCATCACGACTCAACTCCGGCTCTACAACGGCGGCGCGACGGTCATCTCGATTACACCGGACGATGTGTGGCTGGCACTCGGCTACGCCGAAAATCCGCCCGGACCGCGCACACCCGCTGAAGGTCTCACGCCGTTCGACCTGCTGCCAGGTCAGGCAGCAGACATGACGCTGGTGTGGGCGTGGAATGATGAGCCGTTTGGTGGGTTGGGCGTTGGTGATTACCGCTACAGCATCCAGTTCTGAATGTTCTGATACGCCTGTCTTCAAGTTTGAAGGCAGGCTTTTAATTTGCGCTCCCCCGTCAGGTTCCTACAATGAGAAGTTGTGTTTGAATAAGTGCAGGTCTGAATCATGCGCGAGACAAAACTCGTTTGCCCTAAGTGTGGGCGAGCAGATGCTATACGCAAAATCACGTCGATTGTCGGTGAAGGCACAACTTACACCGACTCAAATCGACTTGGCATGTCGATCAGCGGCGACGACACGCAGTTTTATGCTGGTTTTGGACGTTCTGTTTCTCGCACAGAGCTTGCATCTGCTCTTGCCCCACCTCAAAAGCCAGCCCAACCCTTTCGACGAGGATGGTCTGGGATTTTCCCAAACTTCCACTGGAATTGTGCAGGTTCAATGCTTGGATTGATAATTTGCGGTGCAGTCGTTTCCTTCCCTCTGCTTTTTACAACGTACCGCGAAAATCCGCTGCTCATCTTTGTTCCGGTGATCATCATTCTTTGCGCTGCCACGATCATGATCTGGTGGGCATGGCTGTCCAGTCGTCGTGAGACAAGGAAGCTGCGCGAAGCAGAGGCACAGTATCCACTGCAAGTTGAGGCATGGAAACACGCGCTTGAACGATGGGAACAGCTCTACTACTGCCACCGCGATGATGGCGTATTTATCCCCGCACAAACACAGCTTATTCCAGTAAACCAGATGCAAGCGTTTCTCTATTCAGCGAACAAGAAGAAGCACTGACAGCACGCTTTTTTTAATTTTTTACCGCCGTAAAACCCTGCATAACCCTACATACCGTTCATCCAAGACAGGACGGTATGCAGGGTTTTTGATTTCCTGTACAGCAAAACCGGAATCCTCCATTCAACGACCGGAATCTTCCTACCCCTGAACCGGAATCCTCCAGAAGTTCACGACCTCCGCTTTGCTACCCTGAAATTGTGTCAGGGTGAAGCAAACCCGTGCCGGATGACCCCACCACGCGAACGCGCTGCCCGGAGCAGTCGTCTGAGCGTCACCGCGCACAACCCTGCTTGACCCCGACGCACTCGTCTACTTCTCAAGGAGCCGCGCTCGTGGATCTCAGTACCGCTATTCAGGACTTGTTCGGAGACATTCAGGATGTGGCGCAGATCATCGCGCCCATCGCCGCCATCATTGGGTTTATCGGCTTGGGCATTATGTACATGGGTTCGAGCTGGCCCCTGATCGGGGACTGGAAGCGCGACAACCCTAAGGCCGCCAACCAGGTCGTCATCGGGCTGTTGTTCGTCGTTTTCGCCTCGTCCGTTACCGCCCTGATTACCTTCACCTAAACCGATTCGTCCGCCGTGCGCGGGGGTGTCTGCCTCCGCGCTGTTTTCTTTGGGAGAACCAATGGCTGCCGACTTCAAATCACACATCCTCAGCCGGGACGAGAAGGGTTTCGGGGGCATCCCGTTCAAGCGGCTGCTGTTCGGCGGCATCGCAGGCGGCTTTACGTACACGCTGTGCCGCTTCGCGCTGCCTGACGTTGCAATCCCCGCTGGCGTGATCGTCGCGCTGCTCGTTGTTGTGCTGACTGCGCCGCGCGGCGGACTGCCGCTGTGGCTGCGGCTGTGGCTGAACCTGCGTGGGTCGCTCCTGCTCACCGCCGCGTCGAACCCGACGGGAATCGCCGCAGAACTGGCGAAGCTGCTCAACCTGCCGCTCGATACTGCAAAACTGGACGGACGTGCAGTGTTCGCGCCGCCCGCCGGACTGGTCGAAGTCGATCTGTCGGAGTGGGTGACGTTCGCCCGCGCCCGTGACCTGGACAAAGGCGACGGGCTGGTCTTCGTACCGTCGCCGCTGACGGAGGAGGCCCTGTGACCCAACTCCGTTCGTTCCTGATCGAACCGTTCGACATCATGCTGCACGCCACCGATGAAGGCGTGACCGCGCTGCAAGCTCGCTTCTCGACCTGGCTGCGCACGCTGTCGGGCGAAGCCCGCTTCCTGTGCTGGCAGATGCCCGCCACGCTCGACGGCAAAATTGCGTCGCTTGATGATGCTGAAGTCGGAACCGACGACGAACAGCGCCGCGACCTGCTCATTGAATATCGCCGCGAGTACGAACGGATGAACGCCGGTGCGGAGTATCAGCGGGCACTGTGCGGGATGGCGGTGTGGCACGACGGCAATCCACGTGCTGTCGCGGGCGGTCTCTCATCGGCATTCGACACACCCGTGACCGAAGCGGCATTCCCGGCACTGTTCGACGGGCGCTACGATCTGCGCGACCGCCCGTTCTGGCATCTCGCACCGTCGGGTCGTCCGGGTGGTCGTCCCTACTGGGCGGTGCTGACCAGCTACGAGTTCTCGCCTTCAACGTGGAACTTCTTCCGTCCACTGCCGCCGCTGCTGCGGCTCAACTTCCCACTCGCGCTGGCGGTGGACATCCCGAAAACCTACGACCGCAATGCCGCTATCGACGCCATTGAAAGCATCATCCAGGCGTACCAGGTGCATCTGGCGGGCGTGCGCGGGGAGGACAGCCGCTCGGTGCAGCGCGTGACCGACTGCCGCCGGGCTTTGCAGGAAATCAACAACGGCGATGCCCTGCATCTGGTGCAGATCGCTGTCGCCGTCGCCGCCGATGACCTGGACACGCTGAAAGAACGGGTCGCGGCGGTCGTCAACGAAACGCGGGCGTGGTTCTCCCTCCGTCAGGAAGTGGGCGAACTGCTCTCGCGGGCGGTCGGTTTCTTCACCACGCAGCGCACCAAAGACATCGCGCTGCCGATGACGACCTGGCCGGTCACGTCGCGTGAACTGGCGCTGATGCTCTCGCCGCTCGGCTACCGCAAGCTGTCCACCACCGACGGCGTGCTGCGCGGCGAAGCGGTCGGCGGGGCGTATCCCGTCTTTCACAACTCGTGGCGAGACAAACGCGCCACTCATGAAGTCTGGGTTGGACAGTCGGGCTACGGCAAGACGTTCGCGCTCAACTGCTACCTGACGCGCGAGTACGCAGAGAATGGCATCTCGTTCGACTTTCTCGAACCAATGGGACACGGGAGGCACATCGCTGAAGCGTTCGGTCTGCCGTGGTACGTGCTGAGCGCGAAGGCGACCAAGCTCAACCCGCAGGACGTGATGTTCCCGACGCTGCTCGAACAAGTCAGCCACACCACGCGCCTCTATGAAACCGTTCTCGGTCGGCAGCTTTCGGGCGGGCAGCGCGAGAACCTCGAACGCGGTTTGCTCGGCGAGGCGCTGGAGACGCTGTATCGCGGTTTCCCCGAACTGACCCGCGTATCGCCCGACCTTGCGCCGACGTGCGAGACGGTCTGTGATGTGCTGGCGTCGCTCGGTGACAAGCCCGCCATGCAGTCCATCGCTCGTGATTTGGCGGACGAGATCGCCGGGCTGTGTACCGGGTCGGGACCGTGGTCGGCGTTCCTCAATGGCACGACCAACATCGACCTGACACGCGGTGGACGCGACTGGATCAGTCCGCGCGTCTTTAGCTTCCACGAACTGGAAGGCGATCCGATCCTGCAAGCGCTCGCCTACACACAGGTATTGTCTGCGATTCGACGTGACAGTCTGATCGACGAGCAGCCGCGCATCATTGCCGTCGATGAGGTCTACCGCCTGATGCGTCATCCGTCGCTGCTGGATTTCCTGATCGAGGCGGCGAAAACCTTCCGTACTCGTCGCAAAAAGGCGCTCATGGTCGATCAACAAATGTCGGTCTTCCTTGAGGGGAAATCCCGCCTCATCTTCGAGAACTGCCCGATCCGCGTGATCTTCAGCCAGCGGCAGGGGATGAATGTCTTTCGGGACGATGCCGCCTTCGCTCACTTCAACCAGCAGCACCGTGACATCATCGCCCAACTGCCGCGCTTCCATTTCGTGCTGGACATCCAGGACGAGGGGCTGTGGTACCTGTTCGGCAAAGCGACGCCGGGTGAGCTGGCGCGCTTCCGCACGACCTAAACGAGAGAAGGAGCCTATGTCATGCCGACCAAAACGACGGCAGCCGCGCCGTGGCAGGAGCTGGAGAAACAGGCGTACCACGCTTATCGAGAGTGGCACCTCTGGCTTGCCCTGCGAGAACGAGAGCTTGCCGAACGTGGTGCTGCTGGGCGGGCGGGTCAACGCGCGCCGGGCGCTGCGCCTGCTGCTGAAAGACCTGAACGCACGAGCAACGAGGGAGTGACCTCATGAAACTGGTGCTGACACACATGCCTGCACAGGCGAAAACGCTGACCGACGTTCTCGGTGACGGCTGGCGAGTTGAATCCTGCTACGGCGTGGTGCGCGACCTGCCCGCCAACGAACTGGGTATCGATATTGAGAACGACTTCCGCCCGGTGCTGACCCTTGCGTCTGGAAAAAGCAATCACGTCCGACGGCTGATGAAGGCGATCCGCGACTGCGAAGCGGTATACGCTGCTACGCCGCCCACGCTCGATGGCGAAGCGATGGCGTGGCATGTGCTGGCGCTGTCGCCACATGCAAAGGACAAGCCTGTCTACCGCGTGACTCTGCCCACGTTCACGCCGGACGCAATCCGTGCTGCGTTCGCCGCTCCGCGTCCGCTCAACATGCGCCAGATTGAAGCGCACATGACCCACCGCATCATCCAGCGGCTGATTGCCTGGAGCGTCCACGCACAGGCGCGGAAGGCGCTCGGCTTCAAGACCGCCCTTACCTACGATGGCATGGTCGCGCTGAGGCTGATTGCAGCGCGCGAAGACGCAATTACTGCATTCACGCCGCAGAGCGGATGGCGGGCAACGGTCACCTTCGAGCAGGACAGCGTGCGCTTCAACGCGTCGGTGCTAAACGCCAAAGGTACGCCGCTCACCATGCGGAACGAGGAGCAGGCGCGCCAGCTTGAGACACTGCTCAGGCACGGCGCGTTCTGGGCTGATAAGACGGGTCAGGTGACGAAAGCATATCCCGCCCCATCTGCGCTCACCCTGCACACGCTCATCGAGATTGCCGATCGTGAATTGAGATTGCCCCCGGAACCGGTGCTGTCGCTCGTTGCCACGCTCTACGAGTCGGGCTGGATCACGCACCCGGACGCTGAACTGCCCCCATCACTGAGCGAAGCGGCTGGGGCGTACATCCGCCGAGAATTCGGCACGGACTACCTGAACGCTGATGCCGTCGTGTCCGCCGGGGTCGCGCCAGCGGATGTGAACCGCCTGCCCGAAGCCCTGCCCGGCGACGGCGCGGCGCTGTATGCGCTCGTCTGGCAGCATTTCCTCGCCGCGCACATGAGTGCGGCTCAAGAGAAGCTCACAGGAGCGCGTATCTTGGTCGGCGCGACCGTGGGCAACCCGTATCCGCTCGAACTGCGGGCGACGGCGGCACGGCTGTACTTCGACGGCTGGCAGCGCGTGCTGCCCGTGCCTGACACGGATGCTCCAACGCTCCCTGCGTTTGTTGAAGGTGCGGCGCTTGAGGTTGCGGAAGTTGTCGTCGAGACCGTCACCAGCGAACCACCGCGCAACTTCACCCATTCGGCACTAATCGGAACGCTCATCGATACCGGGCTAAGTGTCGAACAAGCAGTGAGGGCGGTCGAAGGACTGCTCGAGGCGGAATACCTGTCCGGGGATGAGCGCCTGACCCTGACCGCAAGCGGGCACACGGTGTCCACCTATCTCGCAGATGCATTCGATGATCTCACATCGCCCGCTTACACCGCCCAACTGCACGCGGACATTGCCCGGATCGCTACGGGGGAACGGGAACGACTGGAGGTGCTGCGCGCCTTTTCGTCGCGTTTTGGTGAGGTATTGAAGCCGACATCAACAAAGGTTGAGGCTTCTACGCCTGCCGTCGCACACAAGCCGATTGTGCTGCGTCCCGTCGAGGAGGTGTAGCCGATGAGCAACCAGACACCGCCTATCGAGTGGGACGACTTCCCGCCACCGCCCGATCTCGACTTTTCCATGCCAGAGGATCCATTCCCGGCTGGCTTCTTCGACGAGACGTTCGACTACCTGCCGGACGATGACCCGTTCGAGCCTTTCACGCAGCCTGATTTGGAAGAAGTTGGTGCGCCCGCTGCGGCAGATCCGACTTTTAACAGCGAGGACGGTTGGGGTTGGCACGATGCAGCGATTGTTGCCGTCGGGCGCGTGCTGGAGGACGGCGAACAGGAGCAGTACAGCATCGGCGCGGTTGATTTGTATGCCAACGCCCACACGGGCGATCTCGGCGGCAGCTATATCGAGATCGAGACGTTCGACGACATCGACCAAGCCGCCGCGTACTATCACGAACTTCAGGAGGACATTCACGAACGTGGTCTGCTGCCGTTTCAACTCGTCGATTATGCAGCCGAACGCGCAGCCGAACGTGCCGCTGCACGCGGTGAACCCGCTCCCGGATGGCGCGGCGCGACCGATGTGGAGTACGCTGCCTACGAGGAGATGCGCTCGCTCGATGCGCCCCACGCGCCCGACCTGCCACCGGACGATCTCGACCTCGACGCGATCTTCGCCGGTGATGTACCCGATCTGAACGAGTTGTTTGGCGACGAAGATACTCCAGCGCCGACCGCCGATGAAACCGCCGCATTCAAAGCACTGCGCGAGATCGGCATCGCCGCTGACGGCTTCAATCCCGACGCTGACCCGCCGCCGTTCATCGATCCCGACACCGGGACTGCGTACTGGATCGGGGTGTTCCAGCCTGACCGGGATGACCCCGACAACTGTGTGACCAGCATCCTGTCGCTCAATCGTGACCCGCAGACGGGCGAGATGGAGGCGCAGCTCGCGCCGTGCGTGCCGGGCGACTGGGACAAGACGCATGAGGCGGCGGAATACCTGCTCGGCGTGGTCGAGAAAGGCGGCATCGAACGCGCCTTTGAGACCGCCGAAGGGATGGCGCTCGCCACCGACCAACGTGAGCTATGGGAGGCGGAGCGCGGGCTGCCGCTCGAACCGAGCGCGGCACAAGAACTCGCTGACTACACCCGCGAGGAATGGGAGATCGACCTGTGAGTGAAACAAGCCGCAATTTTTCGCTGCGCCTGACAGCGGACGATCATCTTCGGCTGGAGCAGATCGCCGCCCGTTTCTCGCTCGACCGCACCGGCGTGCTGCGCCTGCTCATCCGTCAGGCGGCGGTCGGGCTGATCGGTGACGGCTGCTTCACGACTGTCGGACGGGGTCGCGCCCATCAGTTTCCCGTCCGCCTGAAAACCGAAAGGACTGCCCATGACGCAGACTAACCCAATGCAGGATCATCCCGATTGGGATGCCTATGACGACTACACCGGACCGGAGCCGGAACGCATCATCGATGATCCGGCACTGCCCTTCACCCTGCACGACGATCTTGTCCCTATTGACCGGAATGGCATGTACGTGCCGAACCATCTGGATGAAAGCGGCACGCTGCATGTGTTCGCCGCCGTTGACCACACGGATCGCCCTGAATTCGATTCGCCGGTCGTGCATCTGAGTTACATCCGAGCGATGGAAACTGAAGATGGACGCCTCGTGTACGACAAACATCCGGTCATGCCGCTGGCGGACATGAGCGATCAGCCGTTTCCGCGTCAGACGCTCGACCTGATGCTGATGGACGGCGATCTGGAGAACGCGCAGGAACTCGCCCATCAGACGGCGCGGTCGCATGGACTGGCGTTCCCCGAACATGAATCGCTGCCACCGCTCGACACGGCTGTACGCTACGACTTCGCGGGCGGTGTCGAGGACGATGGCAGTCCGGCGCTGCTGGCGGTCAAAAGCTGGCGCGAGGGCAGTGTGGATCGGGAACAGCGGCTGACCATCGCCAGCTATGGCATGGCGGCGGCGCTCGATGTCGATCTGCGCGAACTAGACGAGGTGCGCGACGGCTTCGGTTTGCAGACGGCGATGAACCTTGCCGAGAGCATGGCGGTTGCCAGCGGCTACCTACACGATGGGCGCGACGACACCCGATTGTTCACGGAAGGGCCGCCCGACCCGTTCACGACCAACGCTGAACGGGAGCGTGCCGCCGAAGTGTTCATCGGAGACGCTGGTGAACTGGATACCGAGGAACTGCCCGCTGCCCAACCTGCTCCATCGAGCATCTACGCGCAGTGGGCGGCGGATGCCCAAAGCCGGCGTGAGGCGAATATGCCGCTGGAAGGCGCGGCGTGGTTCGAGGCGACGTTCGCCGATAACGCGAAGGTAGATCTGCTCCAGCCCATCAACGACACGGTGAACTACGCCGTCGTGGTGACGGATTCCGACCCGTGGACGACCGAGCTGATGGTCGAGAAGTTCTGGCGCGAACCGGGCGGCTATGTTGGCTCGGACTCACTCACCATCGACACCTACGACTCGGATGATGAAGTACAGCGCGATGTTGCGGAAGCGGCACGTGCCACGCTGCTCGGCATCCACGAGAAACGCGGTCTGGAAGCGATGATGCACCAGGCGGAACTCGGCGCGATGGAGAACCGCTACCTAGACGGCGACCGCGCCGATACGCGGCTTTTCCATGATGGTCCGCCCGACCGTTTCGAGACGCTGGCGCATCGCGTCGAAGGAACTCCTAATCTGTACTGGAACACGACCGGCGAGCGCATCGAGAGTCCGCGCGACGAAACACAGGAACTGCCCGCTGTCACGCCGGAGCGTGTATACCTGCTCGACGAGGCAGACATGGGACAGCCCGCGCCGGACAGCTGGGACGCGCTGATCGCGGCGCAGGCGGACGAAGAACCCGCACGAGAAGCCCATTACTGGCAGATGCATTACCGCCCGGTCGAAACGCCGGAGGGCGAACCGCTTGGCACAGCGCTGTTCGTGACCGCGTTCCCACAGCTTCCGCCGGACTTCGACGACTATATCGACGAGTTTGGCATGGACGATACGGTGTACCCGACCGAGGCGCGCACGCTGGAGATGGCACATTTCGCAAGCGAAGTGGACGCGAAGAAGTTTGACGCGGAGTTTCGCGGTTATCTCGTGTCGGGGCTGCTCGACGGACCGGAACTCGCGCCGGAGGTGGCGAAACTCGAAGGGCTGTCCGGCGAATGGCAGGACATGGACTATGACGATATTGTCGGTTACATGAGCGGCAGGCGGACGGTCGTGCGGGCGGAAAGCGAGTGGCATCTTCACAATCCGAATGCGGAGCGGGAGGCTGAAATGTCTTCGGCAGGAATCCCGCTGCTATCCGATGAGGAACTTGTCCAGATCGAACCTGATGACCCTGCACCAACACCTGACTTTGATTTGTAAGCGCAGCAGCCCGGCAGTCAACCGGGCTGTTTTTTGCAGTGAGGAAAGTTGATATGATCGCCTCAGCAAATGCAAAAGGTGAGCCTCATGAAGGCACGAAGAACAACACGCGATGACACGCGCAACAATTGGGAATGCGTCGGCTGTGACCTGCCACTGCCGCTAAACGAACAAGGACTGTGTGCGGACTGTGCGGGCAAGCTTGAACGCGACCTTATCCGTGCCCGTGACTGGGAATATTCGTATGCCGCATTTCTAATCCCTGAACGACAGGAAGCGCTGCGTGCGCAGATCATTCGTGAGTTTGGAGCGGCAAATGAACTCCTCGTCACACCGAAACCTAAACCGAAAAACAAGCGCAGTCATTCCACCAATACCAAGCGCAAGCGTGCCATCGCCGCTGCTGCCATCCGGGAATACACCAGCGAGGATGTGTTGCAAGCGGCGCACGACTTCATTCAGAAGCAGGGCGATGAATGGGTGAACTTCAGTCGCGTGGCACAGTACTTACAAGAACGCTTCTATCACCTCAAACCGAAACGTCTGGGTCAACCGGAAAAGCGGCACAACAGCCTGCTCAAAATGATCGCCAATTACCCTGAACGATTTCAGATACGCAAGGAAGCGGATCAGACAGGAATCTACTGGATACGCCTGACATCATGATCACGGCTTTGGATTGAGCTTCTCTCGCAACGCGTGACTCACGCGCATAGTGAGCTGACGAAAGCGATACTTGCGCATCAGGCGGTTGGTCGGTCGTTCAATCGTCTGCACATCGATCACGATGAAATGCTCGACCTCCACGCGCCCCCCGGCGACCAATTCTTCCGTCCACACCTCGATCAGCGTCTCCAGCATCAACTGCACATCGCGGTTCTTCAACCTCGTGCGCAGCCCGACTTCTTGTATCGTGCGATTTTTCGTCATCGTCATGGGGTCATCTCCAGCTTCGCCGCCTTGCGCCGGGCGCGCAGTTCTTCGACCG
>JACSRG010000595.1 GCA_014879865.1 Anaerolinea sp. | reverse complement strand
TTGCAAGCACGGGCACGGCATTCCCCACCGGGTTCAAACCCGGTGTCCCCTGCCGCTAATTTCTATGGACGATGTGAAATTCCAACCGCGGGCGGGCATCTTACGACACTGGGACACCTTGATTGGACCCGGCGCGACCCCCGCCGAACAAGCGTTGATCCTCGGCGTGACACTGGCGGCGACGGCATTAGTTGCGCTCTACGCGCTGGCGCAGGGCGCAAGCTGGACGATCTGGGGATGGCTGGCGGCGCTGCTGCTGGCACTCGATCTGTTCGGCGGCGTGGTCGCCAACGGGACACACGCCGCGCGGCGCTGGTATCACCGACCGGGGCAAACGCGCCGCGATCATTTCGTCTTCGTGGCGGTGCATCTGGCGCAGATCGCCATTTTCGGCATCGCGTTCTTGCCGGGAGACTGGACGTTTGTCGGCGTGAGCTATGCCTACCTGCTGATTGCAGCGATCATCGCTCTGAACGTGTCGGAGATGCTCGTGCGTCCGATCACCTACGCGCTGTACGTCGGCGCGCTGCTGCTGACGCTCTATGTCCTGACGCCCGCGCCGCCGGGCATGGAATGGTTTCTGCCGATCCTCTATTTCAAGCTGATCGTGAGTCATCTCGGCATGAAGGGATAGGTCAAACAAACGGACGCGATTGATCGCGTCCGTTGTGACCAAATCGCCACCTGCAAAGCACTACAGCGCCGGAACTTCCACTTCGGGGAAGGTTTGCAGCGCCGCGAAGAACAGGTCACGGTATGCCAGCGCATCGGCTTCCGTCTCCCCCTCGAAGCGCAGGCTCAACACGGAATCCGTGTTGCTGGCACGCAGCAGCCCCCACCCGCGCTCAAACTTGACGCGGATGCCATCTACTGTGATTGCCTCACCCTTGTTGGCGAGGATCGCGCTCACGCCGTCGATCACCGCCTCTTTGCGCTCATCGGGGCAGCGCGGGCGATATTCGGGCGTGCTGTACACCATCGGGATGTCTGCCGACAGCGCCGACAGCGGCTGCCGATTTGCTGCGAGTACTTGCAGCAAACGTCCCGCCGCCAGATACGCATCGTCGAAGCCGTAGTAATCCTCGCCGATGAAAATGTGACCGCTCATTTCACCGCCGAGCAGCGCGCCGACTTCCGCCATTTTCGCCTTGATCAGCGGGCAGCCGCTTGCGCACATCACCGGAATGCCGCCTGCCGCCGCGGCGGCGTCGAACAGGGCTTGGCTGCTCAACACATCCGCGACCACCGTCGCACCGGGATGCCGCTTTAGCAGGTCGCGCGCCAGCAGCGCCAGCAGACGATCCGCCGCGATGACATTCCCCTGCTCATCGACTACGCCTATGCGATTCGCGTCGCCGTCGAAGGTAATGCCAACATCTGCGCCGATCTCGCGGACTTTCGCGCCGAGCGTCGTCAGTGTCGCCGGGTCTCGCGGATCAGGCAGGTGATTGGGGAAGCTGCCATCGGTATCACAAAACAGCTCGGTGACGTTGTGTCCGAAGGTGCGCAGCAGCTTAGGCGCGAACATGCCTGCCGTGCCGTTGCCCGCATCCACGACGAGCTTGAGCGGGCGCGCCACGCGAATTCTGGGCACGATGTCGCTGAAATAATCCTGCACCGATTCGATGCAGTCGATGCTCCCTGACCCGCTGGCGAACTGCCCGGTTTCGATCAGGCGTAGGATTTCCTGAATTCCGTCGCCGTAAATATTACGCCCGCCGACACTCAGCTTAAACCCGTTCTGATCCGGCGCGAGGTGGCTGCCTGTGACCATCATGCCGCCCGCGTTGTTGCGCTTGACCGCCTGCCAGTAGACCAGCGGCGTCGAGGTCAGGGCGATGTCGATCACGTCGCAGCCCGCCAGCGTCAGCCCGTGCATGGCGGCGTCCATCAGCGCGACGCTCGAATGGCGGTTGTCGCGCCCGACCACGACCGTGCGCCGCTCCTCGATGTTGCGCATGTAGGTGCCGAATGCCCGCCCGATCAAACGTGCTGCCTGCGGCGTGAGCGGCGCACCTGCCCCGTCTGCCTTGCCCCGAATGTCGTATTTTTTAAAGAGTTTTGCGTCAATGCTCACCATAATTGTCTCCATAGGACTGAGTCAAAGGCTTGAGACAACCGATCTCAGTCTTGTTTATCTACCATGACGATTTCTTGTTTGACCCACACCCGCCGCCGATCCGGGATGTCCGTATGGACGTGCGTTCCGGGACCGACTTCCACATTCTCGCCGATCTTAACTCCCGGCATGGTCAGCACATCGACGGCGAGGAACGTCCCCTGCCCGATGATCGCGCCGAATTTGTCGCGTCCGCTGTTGAGTTTCTGCCCCTTGACCACGCTGTTGACCGTCGTGCGGTCGATGCGCAGATTCGCCGTCGTGCAGCCCGCCGAAAAGTTGACGCCCGGCGCGAAGACCGAGTCGAGCACGCGGCAGGCGTGCATATCACAGTGATCCGCGACGTAACTGCGCGCGACTTCGGTGGTGTAGCCGACGTTGCAGTGATTCAGCACCATCGAATGGCGTACGAGGGCATTATTGCCGACAATCGTATCGGATCCGATGTAGGCAGGACCAACCACCGCCGCGCCGGGGAAAATCTTCGCGCGTTCGCCGACAAACACATCCCCGATCAGCGTAGCGGACGGCGAGACGAAGGCGCTTTCCGCGACGATTTTGCCCTGAATTTTCGACAGGTAATAGTTCATCACGTCGAGGATATGCCACGGGAACTTGAGCGCGCTCCACCCGCCGCGATACGGCACGACTTTGAAGGTGTGCGCCGCCATCAGTTGATCCATCGCCCGTTCGTAATGATCGTCGGTCGAGAGGTCTTTCGTGTACTCGTCGCGGATCGCGTTCATCAACCGTGAGGCGTCCGGGTGGAGGTGCACGACGAGGTTGACCAGATTACTCGGACGGTTTTCCGCACCCGGATTCTCCATGATCCCGGTGATGCGTCCCGTCGGGCTGACGATCAGGTAGCCACCGGGGAAATAGGCTTCCTGCTCGTATCCGGCGATATAGCTCGTGGAGGGATCGGCGGCGAAACTGCGCAGCATATCCGTGTGCAGTTGATCGTCCACCACATCATGCACTTGGGTCACGTAGATCGGCGTTTCTGGTCGGGTGGGAAGCGCGGCGGCGGCTTGCAGCAGGGCGTCGCCTATCCCCTTTGGATCAGTCTGCACCACGACCCGAATATCCATCGGGCGTATCTGCGTGACGAGCGCGGTGATATCCTCCACGTTACCGGGATTGGCGACAATGACCGCTTCTTGCATCCCCAACGCCTGATACCGGCGGAGCTGACTTACCAGCAGGGGTTCGGTGCCAAATCGCAGCAGCGATTTCTCACGCAGGGGCCACATACGTGACGAAGCCCCACCCGCCAAGACAATTAAAATCGGCAGTTGTGCCATACCTATCCTCAAAGCAGTTATTGCTCGATAGTCCTATTCTAACCTAGGAAATTGCACTTGTTCAATCAACGGAAACCAGATCGCGGGTGGCACTAATGGTCTTAGGTGGCACTACAGCCCCTTGTTCCGGTCAGTTACCCTTGCAATACACCAGTTTTCGAGAAGAAGGGTCAACAATGGACGTAAACGGACATCAGAACGGCAGCGGCGAAACAGGGACGGCAGCGCTCAAACGTGGGCTGGCGCAGATGCTCAAGGGCGGCGTCATTATGGACGTGGTGACGCCCGAACAGGCGAAGATCGCCGAAGACGCGGGCGCGGCAGCGGTCATGGCGCTGGAACGCATCCCGGCGGATATTCGCGCGCATGGGGGGGTGTCACGTATGAGCGACCCGGACATGATCGAAGGCATCATGAGTGCCGTGTCGATTCCGGTCATGGCGAAAGTCCGCATCGGGCATTTTGTCGAAGCGCAAATCCTTGAAGCGCTCGGCATTGATTACATCGACGAGAGCGAAGTCCTCACCCCTGCCGACGAAGAGAATCACATCAACAAGCATCAGTTCAAAGTCCCGTTCGTGTGTGGCTGCCGCAACCTCGGCGAAGCCCTGCGCCGCATCAACGAAGGCGCGGCGATGATCCGCACGAAGGGCGAAGCGGGCACAGGCGATGTCGTCGAAGCGGTGCGCCACGCGCGCATGGTTCACAGCGAAATTCGCCGCTTGACGACGATGGACGAGAACGAACTGTTCACCTATGCCAAGAATATCCAAGCGCCGTATGATCTCGTGGTCGAAACGGCAAAGCTCGGACGTATGCCGGTGGTCGAGTTTGCGGCAGGCGGCGTAGCGACTCCCGCCGACGCCGCGCTCATGATGCAGTTGGGTGTCGATGGCGTGTTTGTCGGCTCAGGCATTTTCAAGAGCGGCAACCCCGCGCAGCGCGCGAAGGCGATTGTCGAAGCGGTCACCCACTTCGACAACCCGGATGTGCTGGTGCGCGTCAGCCGGGGACTCGGCGAAGCGATGGTCGGCATCAATGTCACCAGCTTGACCGAGACGCAGAAGATCGCCGGACGCGGTTGGTAACGCTGGTTTGCCAGTGAATCGAGAGGCGCTTGC
>JACSRG010000505.1 GCA_014879865.1 Anaerolinea sp. | reverse complement strand
GAGATCGAGGTGCTGATCGTGCGGATCGCGTGCGAGAACCCGCGCATGGGGTACGACAAAATCTAAGGCGAGCTGTTGAAGTTGGGCTTCGTTTCAGAAGGCGTCGACATTGCGCGGACGCCGTTTCGAACGCCGAGAGCGAATGGCGTCGCTGAACGTTAGGTGCGTTCAGTTCGTCAAGAATGCCTTGACCACCTGTTTCTTTTGAATCAGCGGCATCTCCTCCGTGTTCTCAAGGAATACATTGATTATTACAATGTGTCTCGTCCTCATCAGGGACTCGATCAGCAAGTGCCTATTCCTAGACCACGTTCTCCACAAGGAGTCATCCGGTGCCGAGATGTTCTCGGAGGCATTCTGCACGATTACTATCGCGATGCTGCTTGAATTTCCCCTCGGATGAGGTTTTTCCACCTTACAGCATATTGATAACTTGGAAATAGCGCTTCAAATTATCGCGCGCATCGGAACGCTGTATAATGGCTTGGAACGCAAAGATCAAAAAGAGCTTTTGCGTCAGGTTGTAAGTCGGGTCGTTGTGAATGATGCAGGAAATGTGTCGCTTGAATTGAGAACTCCGTTTGCGTATCTGCGTGGCTTGACCGATGAAATCCGGTTGGTCAAGAAGCAGAGCAAGCGGGGACAGGGGGAAAACAAAACCGGCGGTGATGATACCGCCGGTTCTCCCGGAGCATGTTCGAGTCTGCTCCAATCGTGCGGGAAGGAAAGGATTCGAACCTTCGATACGGACTTACGACCGTATACCCACTTAGCAGGCGGGCCCATTCGTCCACTCTGGCACCTCCCCAGATATGCGATTTGTCGAGCGGAGGGAGTGGGATTCGAACCCACGGTGCAACGGAAGTCACACGGTGGTTTTCAAGACCACTGCCATAAACCACTCGGCCATCCCTCCTGAACAGAGGTCGCACAAAAACGATAATAGCATAACGTGCGAGTCGGGTCAATGCCGGAATTCCGCGCTGACGGGTATAATAGACCTCATGTGATCGTGACCAACCAGCGTGAGTCTATGGATCAACTTCTGGTGCAGCTAATCCCATTCGTCTACGTCGGCATCATCCTCTATGCTGCAAACCAAGCCGCGCTGACGGGTGGAATGACCCTGATCCTGCGTCTGCTCCTATCCAGTACGGCGGCGCTCGGCGCATTTTACGGCGCGTCAATCCTGTTAAGCGCTTTCGTCGACAACACGGAAGTGATGCAAATTTCAGTCCGTGCCGGTATGGTTGCGGCGGGGGTGGCGGTTGCGGCAGGTGGCATCAGCTACGCGTGCATTTTCTCCCCGGATGTGCGAAGGCGAGTGGGAAGGGTATTCGGCAGAAACTCGACCTACAATCCTGAATCGCCGGTACACGTGACCGCAATTGTGCTCTCACTCACGCTCGTCTCGTTCACGATCACCAACTTCATCGCGGCAGGCGGCATCAGCGGACTAGCGGAATCGCTCGAAGCGGATCAAAGCGCAATCCCGACGTTAATCCTCAATCAGGTGTTGTGGATACTCGCCGCGCTGCTTGGTGTGGGCTTGTTCATTCGCCGCCAGCCGGCACAAGCGGCGGCGCGCTTGGGGCTGCGTTTTCCGACGCCGCAGGATTTCAACTGGGGTTTAGGGTTGGGGCTGCTGGCATACCTCGGTGTGATCGGCATCATCGCCGTGTGGACACTGGTCGTATCTCCTGAACAATTCGCTGAGCAAACGGCGGCGTCAGCGGAACTGGCTGGCGTGTTCACCTCACTGCCACAGGTGTTGATCTTGAGCATCCTGATCGGTATCGGCGAAGAGACGTTTTTTCGCGGCGCGATCCAGCCCGTGTTTGGCATCGGCTTCACGAGCGTGTTTTTCACGGTGCTGCACAGCCAGTACACGCTCACCCCGGCGACGCTGGCGTTATTCGGCGTTTCGCTTGTTCTGGGGTGGCTGCGGCAGCGGCATAGCACAAGCGCAGCGATCATCGCCCATTTCATCTACAACTTCGTTCAACTGGCATTGGGACTCTTGGCAATTGGCTCATGAAAAGACTTCTGCTGCTCTGCTTGTTCCTTATCGCATTTCCCCTGTACGCGCAGGAGGTGACTCCGGAAATAACTGACGAACCGTTCCCGCCACCCGGCTGGACGGAACTGAGCGCGCCGGGGCTGAGTTTGTTGGGCAGGCAGGCGAATTTGCAGGCTGTCTATGCGCTGATGCAGCCAGTCTATGATCAGATGGCTGCAAGTACCGGACGCCAGCCGGAAATAAAACTGCTGATTATCGAGGATGAGGTGCTGCCCGGCTGCGTTCTCGACGCGGAAGGGATAGCGGTGGTACTGCCCCCGATTCCAGAAGCGACGCCGGAGACTTGTTCTCCCGAAACAATTGATTTGCAAGGGTACGAACCGATCCGCGCGCAGGCGGAAACCGTTTCCCGATTGACTCAAGCGCTGTTTGAGCGCTTTTATGCCACCGGCAGGATGCCCGCATGGTTTGTTTCCGGCATGGTCGATTTCTTCACTCCGTCCAATACACTGGATCGACTGTCCCTAACGCGCGATCTGGTGCGTGCCAGCCGAACACTGCCTGCTGAACGGCTTGAAGCAGGGTTGGAGGCACCGCCCGACACCCGATTTGCTGCCCTGCCGGACAGCGATCTATACAACAGCCGGTTGCAGGCGTATGGTATGATTCTCTTCATCATCGACCGGATCGGAGTCGATGGGTTGTTGGGATTGGCAAGCGACGGCGGTGACTTCGACGCAGCATATGAGGCGCACGTTGGGGAACTGCTGACGGCGCTTGTTCCCAACTGGGAAAACTGGATTTTCACCCGCGCCGCTGAGACCGCCTACGGGGTGACGCCGTACCAAGCGCCGACTGTCGCACCCACCGCATCAAACACGGCTACTGCTACATCCGTGCCAACGTTGACACCGTCACCCGCGCCGACTTTCACCGCGACCGAAGTCGTAACCCTGACTCCCTCGCGCGCGCCGACGCGCACCGCTTCGTGGACGCCGTCGCCGTTTCCGGCGACACGCACGCCGCGTCCGCCCGGCAGCCCGCTGATTGTGGCGACGGAAGTGCCCGTACCCGCGCCGCCGTTCCAACTGCCGCGCTTCAATATCGTCGTCGTTCTGATCATCATCTTGGTGATCCTTGTCATCGTGTATGTTGTGTTGAGTTATCGCAAATGATCGATCTGTACAGCTTGACCCTTGAACAACTCGCGGATTTGCTCGAAAGCTGGGGCGAACCGCGTTTCCGCGCCAAGCAAATTTGGACGTGGCTGTATGAAAAGCGCGTCGCGTCACTGGACGCGATGAGCGATTTACCGAAGAAACTGCGCGAACGGCTGAATGCCGAGACTCAGCTTGGCACGCTAGACGTCGAAACCGAACTTTCGAGCGCCGACGGCACGCTCAAGCGGTTGTATCGCTTGGCGGACGGACAGTTAATCGAATCCGTGCTGATGGAATATGACGACGAGCGGCGCACTGCCTGTATTTCAACACAGGCAGGCTGCGCAATGGGCTGCGTCTTCTGCGCGACCGGACAGATGGGCTTTAGCCGCCACCTGACCGGCACGGAGATTTTTGAGCAAGCGCTGTATTTTGCCCGCGACCTCGAAGTGCGTGGCGAACGCCTGAGCAATGTCGTCTTCATGGGGATGGGCGAACCGTTCCACAATTACGAACCCACGCTGGAAGCGGTGCGCCGTTTGATGTCCGATTTGGGCATCGGCGCACGGCATATCACGGTGAGCACGGTGGGGCTTGTGCCGATGATCAAGCGGTTTGCCGACGAAGGCTTGCAGGTCAAGCTGGCGGTGAGCCTGCACGCGGCGACCGACGCCGAGCGCGATGCTTTGCTGCCGGTGAACAAGCGTTACCCGCTGCACGAGTTGATCAGCGCGTGCCGCACCTACATCGAGAAGTCAGGGCGGCGCATGTCGTTCGAATGGACGCTGATTCAGGGCGAAAACGATACGCCGGAGCAGGCGCACGCGCTCGGCTCGCTGCTGCGCGGACTGAAATGCCATGTGAATGTTATTCCGCTCAACCCGACGGGCGGCTATCATGGCGGACCGTCGGCGTCCGGGCGGATCGAGGCGTTCATCGCGGTGCTGGAAGAATACGGCATCCCGGCGACAGTACGCATCCGGCGCGGGATCGACATCAACGCGGGCTGCGGTCAGTTGAAATCAGCGGTGCTGAACCGGCGCAAAATCAAGGTCGGCGGCGCGCCAGAGTCCGATTAGCCGAGAATGATTCTCCCCTGCATGTCGAGCGGCGATTTGACCCCCATGCGATCTAGCAGGGTAGGGGCGATGTCCATCAGTTGATGCCCGCTGACGTTTCCGCGTCCGCGCCCGTTCGGCTCGTAGAGGATAAACATCCCCTGCGGCGCATGATTGGCGTCGTCGGGACCCGTGTCGTTTTCGAGCGTAAAATGCGCGCCGTGACCGAAACTGCCGACCGCCCGCCAGTGCAAATCCCCGAAGTAGACCATCAGATCAGGCGCGATCCCGTTGACCTGCTGGTAGAT